>JABIQT010000739.1 GCA_018667995.1 Candidatus Latescibacterota bacterium | reverse complement strand
TTCTTGTAACTGGCGCGGGAGCCCTTTACCTGTCGCGCACCGTGATGGGAAGGCACATATTCGCGGTAGGAGGTAACATAGAAGCGAGTCGATACGCTGGTTTGCGAATCGGTCGGATATTGATCGGGGTATACGTAGTCTCCGGCCTGACCGCCGGCCTGGCCGCCTTTGTCGGCAGTAGCTATTACGGATCGGCATCCTGTGTGGATGCAACTGGATACGAGCTCTATGTAATCGCATCGGCCGTCGTTGGAGGCGCTAGTCTTACCGGTGGCCGCGGCAGCGCCGTTAACGCTATGCTCGGGGCGATGTTGATAGTCCTGATCCGGCAATCGATCCGAACGCTTCATTTTGATCAGAACTACGAGTGGATTATCATCGGCGGTGCTATCATCATAGCAGTCGTTCTGGATCAGCTGAACCAACGTCTTACAGCCAACAGACTTGCCGGTCAACATTAAATTAACGCGAGGTGTATATATGGATCATTTTCCAGGCGGGAGCTCACTGCTATGAGAATCTGCGCAAGCTTATTACTTACACTTTATGTTCTGATAGGTCTCGGTTGCGGAGCAAAAGAAGAGGCGACCGACAGGCCAGAAACACTTACCATCTCCATGATTGCGAAAAGCTCGACTAATCCGGTGTTTCTGTCTGCACGTACCGGCGCGGAAGCAGCAGCAGAGATCCTCTCGAAGCAGCATGATATTGATATCATAATAGACTGGCGGACACCTCCCACCGAAGATGGGCAGATACAGGCACAGCGTATCGCACAGGCCGTCAACGAGGGCGCTGACGTGATCCTGATTTCCTGCTCTGATGCCGCGAAGGTGACGGGTGCGATTAACGATGCCGTTGACCGCGGGGTGCCGGTTATGACTTTTGATAGTGATGCCCCGGATTCCAAACGGTTCGCTTACTACGGAGTAGATGATCTGAAGACAGGCCAACTCGTCATGGCGGAGCTATCGAAACAGATGGACGGTACGGGCAGCGTTGCCATTCTTGCCGGAAATCAGAACGCGCCAAATCTGAGGAAACGGGTAGAGGGCGTGAAGCAGGAAGCAGCCAAATATCCAGGAATCAACATCATTGACACATTCTACCACATAGAAACTCCGCAGGATGCCGCTGCCGAGGTAGTACGTGTGAACAATGCCTATCCGGCGGTGAATGGATGGGCTATGGTCGGCGGATGGGCTTTATTCACGAAGACGCTACTCACGGACATCGATCAAGAAAGAATGACCGTGGTCTCTGTGGATGCCCTACCCCAAGAACTTCCCTATGTAAAACAGGGCGTGGTTCCGGTCCTATGGGCGCAGCCTACCTACCTGTGGGGATACGTATCCGTAGAAACCATAGTCAACAAAGTTCATCTCCGGATGGATGTTCAGGAAATCAATCCCATGGAGCTCGTTAAAGTAACCAACGAGAACCTCGCTGAATGGGCCCAACAGCTGCGAGATTGGGGATTCACGGATGTTCCCGATGAATACTAAACGCAAACTCGACGCCTGATGATCCAGTTTCACAACGTCACCAAGCACTATCCTGGCGTAACCGCCCTTCAGGACGTTAGTTTCAGCATAAAATCTGGAAGCTGCCATGCTGTAGTAGGGGAAAATGGGGCCGGCAAGAGCACGCTCGGAAAGATCCTGGCTGGCGTACAAAAACTGGATGAGGGGACGATATTCGTTGAGGGAATGCCGGTACGCTTAGAAACCCCCTTCGCTGCCCTTCAGATAGGAATTGGTATAGTCCACCAGGAATTGGCTTTCTGCGACAATCTGTCGATTGCCGAAAATCTGTGTCTGGGCAAAATACCGTCGTCTGCCACGTTCGTTAAGCAGAATAGCCTTACTGCAAAAGCAGAAGAGATGATGTCTGCCATAGATCCAGATATCTCGGTTCACCAACGTCTGGGTGAACTCTCCATCGGCAGACAGCAGATGGTCCAGATCGCTGCCGCCATGGGGAACGGTGCCCGTATCATCGTATTTGATGAGCCGACTAGCAGTTTATCCCATGTTGAAGCCGAACGGCTCTTCGAGCAAATAGAACTCCTAAAGCTTCAGGGCGTGACCTGTGTCTATATCTCTCACGACATGGATGAGATATTTCGACTGTGCGACGAAGTGACCGTACTCAGGGACGGAAAACATACGGGTACGCATCCCGTAGAGAATATGGATAAGGATCGGTTGATCAGCATGATGATAGGTAGATCGCTGGATGCCTATTTCCCCGCTCATATAGAAGCACCGACAGGGCACGAGATGCTGCGAGTTCAAAATTTAGCGAGTCCTGACAAATTCCATAATATCTCGTTCTCCCTTAAGAGTGGTGAGATTGTAGGCCTGGCAGGTTTGGTCGGTGCCGGTAGGACCGAAGTTGCACGTGCCTTATTTGGCTTGGATCCAGCTGCTACGGGACGGATTTATATAGATGGCAAACAAGTACATATCCGCCACCCGGTCCACGCCATGTCAGAAGGGATGGGATTTGTCCCGGAGGACCGTAAGCGCTATGGCCTCGTATTGTCCATGCGTGTTCAGGAAAACATCGCCCTGCCCACAATTCAACGAATGTCGAACTTTGGATGGATTCGCACGGCCGCTGAGGAATCCCTGGCAGTGCAGTATATAGAAGGTCTACGAATCAGGACTCCAAGCCCGGCGGCGCCGACTGCTGGGCTGTCAGGTGGAAATCAGCAGAAACTCGTTCTTGCTCGATGGCTGGCAGCAAACTGCCGTATTCTGATTGTAGACGAGCCTACAAGAGGAGTAGACGTGGGAGCGAAGGCAGAAATGCATGCCCTTCTGGATAGGTTGGCGGCAGAAGGTAGCAGTATTATCCTAATCTCCAGCGAACTATCTGAGATTTTGAATCTATCCACTCGCATTCTGGTGCTCCGCAACGGAGAAATCGCTGGGGAACTCTCACGCCAGAACGCAGATCAGGACAGTGTCATGCGACTTATGACAGGGGTGCCTTCGAAATGCGAATGACTACCGAACGAAAACAGATCGCATCCTGGTGCCTGTACGATTTTGCAAATTCAGGATATTCGGCAGTCATCGTGACAGCGATCTTCGGTCCATACTTTACCAGTCATATTGTCGGCAATGAGACGGGACTAGGGGACGTGTGGTGGGGTAGAGTCAGCTCGGTTTCTATGCTATTCGTGGCGCTTTCGTCCCCTCTTCTGGGCGGGATAGCCGATGCGGGAGGGCTCAGAAAACGTCTGTGGATAACTTATACCTGGCTTGCCATCCTGATGGTGGTTGGTTTTACAGTTCTGGAACCCGGGATGGTGGTCACCGGATTCGTATTGGCCACGCTGGCTAATATTGGTATGGAAGGAGCGATGGTATTCTATAATGCCTACCTGCCTCAGATCGCCATAACACCGATGCAAGGAAGAATCTCAGGATGGGGCTATGCCACCGGATACGCCGGTTCCATCGTGGCATTGTTGGCCGCTTATTCTTTCACGGATCCCTTCGAAGCTAATCCGATCTGGATCCTTGTGGCTACCCAGTTTGCGCTCTTTTCTATTCCCGCTTTCCTCTGGCTACCTGAGACTACAAGCAAAACCGCGAGTCTCGGCAGTGCCGCCAAACAGGGATTCGAGTCAGCCTGGACGTTGCTCGGCCGACTCTGGAAACGCCCGACCGCCAGACGGTTCCTGCTGGCTTATCTCTTTTACGAGGATGGCGTGACGACGGTGCTGGTCTTCTCGTCGATTTTCGCCGCAACTACCCTTGGAATGGAAACTGGGCAGCTCGTTATGCTATTTCTTGTGGTACAGTTCTCCGCGCTTTTCGGTGCAATCGTAATGGCCAAACCCACAGATATAAAGGGCCCCAAATTCGTCGTAGTCTGCTCTCTCATACTTTGGTGCTGCGTGGTCACTGCCGCCTACTTCGTGGAGACGCAAACCCAATATTGGATTGTAGGTATTGTAGCAGGCCTGGGTCTTGGGAGCGTTCAAGCTGCGTCAAGAGCGTTATACTCGCGATTTATACCAGAAGGCGAAGAGAACCAGTATTTCGGACTCTATGCCATGGTGGGGAAGTCCGCAGCCATCGGAGGGCCCATACTCTTTGGTGAAGTCTCGCGCGCCATGGGAAGCCAACGCCCCGCGATACTTTCGGTCATAGTACTCTTTGCCATCGGACTGATTCTACTCCACGGCGTGAGGTTGGATAAATCTACTGCGGAGTTGCGGGCCCCATAACTCGGCTCTAGTTGCCGACCCGGTTCGCAGTTATCATGCGATACATTCCCTGAATATTGAGAGGCAAAGCCGACTCATATTGCTCGAAGTGATCGTATTGATCAAATCGTACCTGCTCGATCATGGCCTCAAGCCCCTGCCCCGCCCGAACGCCCTTTAGCACGGTAGCATAGAGCAACTCCAGGTACATCCTGTGTTCTGTGACGTCCGCCTTTGTACCCACAACTCCGTGCCCGGGTAGCATGATGTCGAAGTCCAGCGCCTCTACCATTTTCATCGAATCGAACCAGTCGGGAATATTGGAATCATTGAGCGTTCGATAGGGCATTCGGTCGACGGAAATAAAGTCCACCGCAAATACCGCTCGTTCCTCTGGGAAAAACAACACGGTACTGTTGTCGGAGTGATTTCGACCCGCATGGATAAGCTCAACTGTCTTTCCACCCAGCTCTATCGTCATCGTCTGCGAGTAGGTCAAGTCCGGTAACGCAGTCGGGCGCTGTTCTCCAATGATCTTTTCTTTAGTTCCCACGTGTGACACGACCACTGCCTCGTCGAAAACTTCGCCGCCCGAAATGTGATCCCTATGATCGTGGCTATAAACAAGGTACTTGACGGGCTGTTGGAATCTGGCCTGGATTTCTTGCTTGAGCCACAGCGCAGCTTCCCTATCGATAGGGTCACTTGCGATCACTCCCTCTGACGTGACCAGGAAAACCGAAAAGTGGTTATTGTTCTGAAATCTGTAGAGATCGCCCTGCACACTCGTTATAGCTCGAACGGCAGCATTCTGTGCAAGCACCGGTGTAGCGGTCAACAATACAGTGCTACAGACAGTAATAAAGAATGTTCTAATCATATTTCTCCTCCTTGTGTACGCACAAATGTTATTCGGCTGGAACTACGAGACGGACGGTAAATAGCCTTTGGCCACCGATTCATAGGACGATATCTGCTTCTTTACCCATCCCTCCCGCCGCTGGAGCGCTCCTGCCAGTAATTCAGCCACGTGAGGTGCGGCTTCAATTGAGGCGGCGGCATCGAGCAACAAACTGCGTGTGCGCCGTGAAAGGACATCCTCCACGGTCCGCGCCATTTCATGCTGAGCAGCCCAGAGCACCTGGCCAGCCGCATAGGGCAGACGCGGATGCAGCAAACGTGACATCGACTCGTGACTGTCTAGCAATGTCTGGAGCCGAACACGCTTAGAGCCGTATACGCTCAAGTGTTCAAACTCATCAGGGGCTTCGTTGTCATCCCACCCGTACAGCTTCAAAGTCTCCGTAGCGCAGGGCCTCTCTTTTAAGCCGGCAATTAGAGCCACGCTGTCAACCGTGTCTTGGGCCATCTTGCGGTAGGTCGTCCACTTACCACCAATGATAGTGACCAGACCTGAATCGGCTATCATTACGGAGTGTTCCCGGGATAGGGCCCTCGTACGTACGCCCTGAATCTGTGGCGCCACAAGAGGGCGCTGTCCAGCGAACACGCTCAGCACATCGTCCCTCCCGGGATTTCGAGAGAGATAGCGTCCTGCATTTCTAAGTATGAATCCTATTTCTTCCTCAAGTGCCCTCGGTTCGATCTCCGGCGTGTTCATGGGAGTATCCGTCGTACCGACCAAGACACAGCCCTTCCATGGAATAACAAACAATACCCGCCCATCGTCCGTCTGGGGTACCATGATGGCCGTCTCACCCTCCAGAAACGATCTGTCGAGAACAAGGTGAACGCCCTGACTGGTCGTTATCGTGGCCTCGGCACCAGGCTCATCCAGCCGCCTAATTTTGTCAGCGAATATCCCTCCAGCGTTTACAACGGCTCTGCTACGGAGAACATACTCATCACCAGTTTCCGTGTCGACGGCGCGAACACCAGTGACGAAGTCCTCCGATTTCGTTACCGCGGTCACACGCATGTAGTTCAAGACCGTAGCGCCCTCTTCAACGGCTGTCGCCGCGAGTGTTACGGCCATGCGGGCATCGTCGAACTGGGCGTCATGATACATCGCGCCACCCAGAAGATGCTCTGTTTCAATATTCGGGATGCGGTGAATAGTCTCTTCGCGAGACAGTTGGCGAGATCTGCTGAGGTTTAGTTCGCCGGCCAATCGGTCATACAGTCGAAGGCCGACGCCGTAAAAAGGGCCCTCCCACCATTTGTATCGGGGAACAACGAAGGCCAGGTTCTTCACGAGATGGGGAGCGTTTCGCCGCATCAGGCCCCGTTCGCGAAGGGCCTCGGTGACCAGAGCGATATTCCCCTGCTTCAGGTATCGCACGCCTCCGTGAACGAGCTTCGTACTGCGGCTTGATGTGGCCTTTGCGAAATCATAGTGCTCTAGCAGGAGCGTCCGATACCCGCGGGATTGCGCATCGACAGCAACGCCCAGACCCGTTGCCCCGCCGCCAATGACAATGACGTCCCAAAGACGATCGTCCAAGTTCCGAATCAGGGCATCACGGTTCATTCTATTGGTCCAAATTCAAACCTTAGTAACCGTGTGGACGTAACCATCCCTGCAGCTTCCAAAGTCTTTTTAGATTCGATGTTCGAATAGCCGCAACCTGCCAGCGGAACGAGATCCCTACTCTTGCATATCCGTTTCAGATACAGAATGGTACAGGTGCCTACACCCATTTTTCTATAATCAACGTGGGTGAACATGCCGATGCTCGCATGCTGGTCGAGCAGCACATCGCGCAAGACCATCCCTACGGCGACCATAACGCCATTGTGATGTCCTACATGAACCTGACCGTTTCGGATCCGCGCATCGAGATCGTCGACAAAAGTGCCACTGATTTCCCCAATCCCCCCGGTATCAAATGGCACGGCACGACGAAATATCATTTCATCGTAGATCTCTGGTGGATCCGGATCACCTCCGTCTACGAAAAAATAGGCCTGCCGCTTAATGTCCGCATCAGTGTCGAGCGCGTGACTCAGAAAAAACTCATCACAGGTTGGTACTAAGGCGGCTGTTATCTTGAATTCCTTCAGAACTCTCTGGAATATGAGCTGTCCGTACCGCCTGACTTGAGTCACAAGATAGAAATGAGTCAGCAGGCAGTCTTCGTGCACAGCAAAAGAGCCGCAATCTTCATCATTGATCACGATTCGATAGCAGGCGGACGCAAGGAAATGGTCCTCCATGAACGACTCTATCGGTGCCGAAAGAGACGCCAGATAGGCATCAAATGATGCCAACTCGGTAAAGGCACACTGTTCATACTGAAACATACTATCTCCCGTGCATCAGTTATCAACTTCGGCTCAGTTAATATAGTCCTGCCCCGACCTTGGTCAACCACATATAAAAGACCGTCTTATTCCGCCTGACGCCGTGGCTCAGACGCCTTATATTGAGTCCGCTGAGAGCAAGATTACGAAAGCGGCTTGCAGAAGTGAGACCCGACAATTTGCTGGACCGTAACAGATCAGTTTCGTTGCGTCAACGATCAATAAGGTGCTCATACAGTCGCTCAATGATCATCCCGTGGAATTCAGCATTAATCATTCTACAAGGAGCAGATTATCAATGTCAGGCGTCGAATGCGTCGCATTATTCAAAGGCCACAACATCAGGGCATTCAGCACATGGACCAATGAAGCAGAACTCTATATTGACGATATATGTGAGGACACGAGCAAACAGCGCATCTTTACGGTAAAGAAACGCATTCTGGCGGCTTCTCTCAGCCACGAAAACAGAATTTACAGTGTAGAGGTCTACGCCAAGGCATTGCTCAGTGTTCGACTACAGATCTGCATTGATGGCCGACAGATTGCGGGGGAAGTCCTTTGACCCAGAGGGGGATCTGCATATGAAAATCAGAAAGATGGAGGTAATTCCGCTCATTCAACGAGGGCTACTGCTTAAAATCTACACGGACGAGGATTTGACGGGCTACGGTTCCCCCATGAATTACGAACATGGACGAACTGTAGAACGGGCAATCCATGACATGGCAGACTATCTGATAGGTAGGGATCCTCGACAAATTGAAGACCACTGGCAGGCCCTCTTCCGGTCGAGTTACAGTCGTCAAATGCCGGTCATGCTGTCCGCACTGAGTGGGATCGAACAGGCTTGCCTGGACATATTGGGCAAGTCACTCAATGCACCGGTATGGAGGTTGCTTGGCGGATCGTGCCGGGATCGGCTCCGTGTCTACGGGGGTGTTGGGGGCGGACAGGCGCCAGAAGATTACGCACAGAATGCCATATCACGGGTAGAGGAAGGTTTCACTGCACTAAAGACGACGCCATTTCCAGATCCCGTACGATACATCGACACACCGGCTATGGCCGATCGGATCGTGGCACGTGTCGCGGCAATTCGGGAAGCCGTAGGAGCTGACATTGACGTCGCCGTCGATTTTCATCGCGCCGTGAGCCCCGCCATGGCAAAGATCCTCTTGAAGGAACTCGAACCCTACCGCCCCATGTTTGTGGAGGAGCCCACACATCCGGAGAACATCGACGCCCTGCTCGAAATCAGTCGATCCACAACAATACCGATTGCTACAGGCGAACGGAATACAACACGGTGGGGATTCCGAGAGATCGTCGAGAAGAAAGCGGCCGCGATCCTTCAACCGGATATCCGTCACTGCGGTGGAATTCTGGAAATGCGAAAGATCGCTGCGATGGCGGAGGTACACTATATCGCTTTGGCTCCGCACTCAGCTGCGGACCCCGTGGGCGTTGCTGCGTCCATCCAGGCAATGGCCGCCACACCCAATTTCATGATACAGGAATTCGGCGGGGGTGCGGGTGATGCCATGTTCGTAGAGCCTCTGAAATTCGACAATGGCTTCATCGAGCTACCCCAAGGACCAGGTCTCGGTTTCGAGATCTCGGAGGAGGGTTTGGAGGCTAATAGGCTAAAAGACTGGCGCCTCAGAAACATGCGGCGTCATTCGGAGGATAACTCGGTGTCTGATTTCTAGGGAGAGAGCAGGTAGGTCTGCGAAGGTTCAGCGATCAGATCCATGCGTAGCCGCAGAGAAATAGACTACTTGAAAACGATCCTTTGATAGTAAGATGAACGAGGCGGCAACATTGGCGACAATCGTCAGAGTGGCATAGTCTCTCGCTGGAATACGGGAGACAGCACCCCACACGCTTGAAGTAGGAACCCGCCGGCATGGATGCATTTGAAATAGCTATCGTCTCGGACGCAATACAGATGATGGAATCTCACGGGGGCGATACAATAGGTGTGTAATGGACGTGTCTGGGTGCATGATAGGGCGAAGCCGCGAGAGGGTCTAATACTGCGTAGGACTGTAACGACGCCATCCGGTATTCATGCAACTGATCGTGCAAAACGAAGTTTGAGATGGGATTCCCTGATTGCATCTGGGGCTACCAGTGGCCATGAAAAACTCTGACACGTGGCTGTCTCGGCTCAGATGTAGGTATCCAGTGGTCCCTCGTCGCAGACGCTTTCTGTTTATACTCGGCATCAAGTCGCTGCAGGGATCAGATTGATCCTGGACGACGATAGAGACATGGCGGGCAGATCAGTCGTTCATCGACTTGAGGAACTGCACATTTGACTTGGTTCGAGAGATACGTTCCACAAGTAATTCCATGGCTTCAACCGGGCCTAGACCGTCGAGGAACTTCCTCAGAATAATGACCTTCTGGAGGATTTCAGGCTCAAGCAAGAGCTCGGATTTTCTGGTTGAAGACATACTCAGATCGATGGCCGGGAAGATCCAGCGATTGGCAAGTTTACGTGTGAGCTCCAGCTCCATATTACCCGTACCCTTGAACTCCTCATAAATCCCATCGTCCATTCGGCTTCCTGTTTCTATCAGTGCCGTAGCCACGATGGTCAGGCTTCCGCCCTCCTCGATATTTCGTGCCGCACCAAAGAAGCGTCGAGGCTTCTGTAATGCGTTGGCATCGATACCACCCGACAGGATCTTGCCACTGTGTGGGGTAATGGCGTTGTACGCCCGTGCGAGACGCGTGATACTGTCCAGCAGGATGACGACGTCCTTTCCATGCTCCACCAGGCGTTTGGCCTTCTCAAGAACAATATCAGCCACTGCCACATGTCTATCAGGCGGCTCGTCAAATGTGGAACTGACGACTTCTCCGTGGACCGATCGGGCCATATCCGTGACTTCTTCCGGCCGCTCATCGATCAAAAGAACCATCAACGTTACTTCCGGATGGTTGGTTGTGATAGCATTGGCGATCTCCTGAAGAAGCATGGTCTTGCCCGCTTTTGGAGGAGAGACTATGAGACCACGCTGCCCTTTTCCGATTGGTGCCAACAAGTCCATCACACGGGTAGAAAGCTTATCCGGAACGTACTCCAGATTGAGCCGCTCAAGAGGGTAAATAGGCGTCAGATTGTCAAATAACGCACGCTGCTCCGCGATCTCAGGCGTCTCAAAGTTGACTGAGTCGACACGCAACAATGCGAAATGCCGCTCACCATTCTTGGGCGGCCGGATCTGACCCGAAATCGTATCACCAGTTCTTAGATCAAACCGTTTGACTTGAGACAATGCTACATAAATATCGTCCGGACCGGGAAGATAGCTGTAGTCAGCCGACCGAAGGAAGCCATTGCGATTGTCGGGCAGCACCTCCAGCACACCCTCCGCGAAAATGACACCGTCCTGCTCGGTCTGTGCTTGTAGTATACTGAAAATCAATTCCTGTTTCCGAAGCCCAGAGGCTCCTTCGATTCCAAGGTCCTGTGCAATCTTGTTTAGTTCGGGTAGGGAGTTTGCTTTTAATTCCAGAATGTGCATCTTGCGATGGCCTCCTGAGGGTCGCCCGGTCAACGACCAGGCTCGTGTCTACGATATTCTGCGATTCGGCCGCTTGCGAGGACCGTGAAACGCGAGAAGATGGATGGGTTCATTTCTGAAGATATGTATTGGATCCCTGGCAGGCTCATGGCAAGCAGTGTGCCGTATACGGGGACTTGATATTCCGGGCATGTTGGAAAGATGCGGGTGGTTGGGAAAGGCTCCGATGATCGGTTGCATATCGATCAGGAACGTATGGTGCACGAAGGGTCCACCGACGATTCACGTGACGTGACAAGGCGGTTGGACTGGAGATATAAGCCGGCTCGAATGACAAGACCAGCCGTATGCGATTATTCAGAAGATTTTAATAATGGTATGCGCTGAAATCGTTGAGGTCTGGAAAGGCGAGGAACTCGTCTTTCTAAGAGTCTGCTCAAGAACGGATCAATATCAAGTTCGCTCTAGGGTCTCGCGTTTCAGAGATTGGTTTTATCCCTGTACCCGAACCACGAACTGATTTACCCTAACCAGTCGGGACAAAGTTTGCAGACTTGTGATATAATATATGCACAAAAAAACAATCAGGGACTTTTTTTTCGTTTTTTTTCGTGTGGCCACTAATTGGCGTGCAAGTCGATGTCAACCAGCGAGGTCAGGGGATCTCTTCCAGATAGGGAGATCAAAGTAGAAAACCGTGCCCTGGTTTTCATTGGGTAGAAACCCTATCCTACCGTTCAAGCGCTCCACGATGGATTGACAGATGCTGAGTCCCAGACCGGTCCCACCTTTTTCGCGCGCATCAGAAGCATCCGCCTGATAGAATTTCTGAAAAACCTGTGATCCCTCATCTTCAGGAATGCCCGGGCCTCGGTCCTCTATCTGAACACGCACGTCCCCGTCCATCCGAATCATCCGCACCATAACAGACTCGCCGGCTGGAGAAAACTTGGCGGCGTTTGACAACAGATTGCCCATTACCTGCATTAACCTGTCAGGATCGACCATCACCTCTACATCGGATATGAGCGCTCCGACCTGATAGGTTATATGGTATTTTTCGCCGTAGGGTCTATTGGCCTCTATGGATTGTCTGATGATTCCCGAGAGTTCAATCGCCTTGTTGTCGAACACCATTTGACCCGATTCAATCTTCTCCAGATCCAGGATATCGTCAACCAGGAGCGCCAAGCGGTTGCTGTTGTTCAGGGCCAGATCGAGTAGATCCCTTACATCCTTCCTAAGGTCACCGCCAACTCCTCCCAGCAATAGTTTCAAGGCACCGTGAATCGATGTTAATGGCGTACGCAATTCGTGACTGACCACAGATATGAATTCATCCTTCATGCGGCCCAGTTTTTCTCTCTCCGATATGTCACGAAAACTCCAGACACGGCCGATGATTTCATCTCCTAGGCGCTGTGGATAGGAGTATCGTTCAAAGAGCCGGCCATCCTCGAACTCCAACATGTCGTAATCCTCGGCTTCAGGATCGCGGTACAGCGCCTTTACTCGCGCAAGGAATCCTTGAGGATCCTTCAGTTGTTTGAGCACAAACTTCAACAGATCATCATCGTTTCCAGAAATGGCCAATGCTGATGGAATATGCCACATAGCAAGAAATCTCTGATTGAACGTTACAATGTTATTGCCCGCATTGTCGAGCACTAGAATACCGTCAGCCGTTGACTCCAGCGTTGTCTGAAATAGAGACACGGACCGTTCAAGCTCTTCTTCAGTCCGAGTACGATCCTCTATTTCCCGCGTAAGCCGATCATTTGCCGCACTCAGTTCGGCAGTGCGTTCATGGACGTGCTTCTCAAGATCGTTCGCCTGTTGCTGCAGTTGTTGGTGCAGCCGCGTATTCTCAATAGCAATAGCTACCTGATTGGCGACTGCCTCCATAAACATAAGATCATCTAAATTGTAGGCGTCGACGCTGGTGTTCTCAATATTGATAATTCCAATGACCCTGTCGTCCACCTTTAGTGGCACACAGAGCTCAGAGCGAATGCTCGTTCGTACACCAAAATAACGGGCATCCTCACGAACATCGCCGACACAGGCGCTCTGCCCCTTCTCCGCGACCCAGCCAGTAATACCTCGTCCTACCATAAGCTTCTGTGATGCCACGAAATCCTTATCAAACGCATGCGCCTGTTCATCCATCTGGCCCCGAATCACGGCGTACGGTGACATCTCTCCACTCTCCTCATCAATCAGAAGAACGGCACCAAACTGGTATCCCATGGTCGATGCCAGGACGTCAATGATCTCCTGTTCAAGATTTTCTGTGGAGGTGAGTTTCTGAAGTCGTGTACTGATCTGGTATAACGTATCGAGTTCTCTTACTTTCCTGAGCAACCGCTGATCCATCGAGGCGACCGCCTTCGTCCTATTCGGTTTTGTGTCGCTGGAATCAGTCATGTTTCCGGTCCCCGGAAGTGTATTCTTTCATGGACTTTCGATCCGTATTGATGTTCTACCCAACGGCTCCGCGCAAGGGATTTCTCAATAGCCTTCCCACATATTACCAACCGTGAATCGCGTGCCCGTTTCCTGGGAACCAAACCAGATCCACCAGGAAGGAAAGAAGCACCCCCAATGCATAGGCCGATAGCATACCAATTACAAAGGGCTGCCCCTTTCGGTACAAGGAAACACCACCCAACCTCAGCAGGATCGTTTTGATCAGCCAGACCATAAGAATGGAGAAGATTCCATTGTTGACGCTCACGGTAAGAGCGATACCGAATCCCACAGGATGGAGAGGCCACCAATACAGACGATGATGGGCCAGCACGAGCAAGAAACTCACCAATGCCCCCACGCCAAAGGACATGCGCTCCAGACCCGTTAGAATCTTGACATTTCGAATTGATGAAATGAGCCCGGACCAAACTCCTCTGGCACCAGCCACAAAAGCAGGTTCCGTAAACTCAAAAGCACCGCCTGAGTATCCGAGATACAAGGTATAGGACACAGCGGTCAGAAAAGTCAAGGTAAGGGTAAGGGCGATGGTGACGAAAACACCTCGACCGACGCCACCCATATCATCACCCACCTTTGCCGTATGCGCCATAGAACACATACCCAGGGTTCGCCAGTTTCGACCAAAGGCGTTGGCCAGCGTTAATGAAGTTAGATTTTGAGTCGAAAGATTGTCGGTACCGACCAGCCGCAATGTGACCGTATTTACGTCATTATGAGGCAGGTCGAGTGATACCAGGCCCGTCTCAGCTACGACGCGAGTTACCCCCAGATACACGAGAACGAGCAAACCGAGAAAGAGCACCACAACCGGGAGCGACATGCCCGATGCATATAGCCAGGCCATCATGTAGAACAGGCCGAACAGAAGAGCGAAAACTGCTTTGCGATAGGAAAAGAACTCGCGGGAATCATCCAGTTCGGGAGCGTTCCCAAGGAATTTCTGCCACACCTGATATAGGTGTGCACGGGCCATCCAAAGCGTGAACAAGACAAATACGATGAACCCGCCAAAATGCTGCAGGTTGACCACGGCCCGAGCGTTGACCATTCCGACACGATTCAGCAATCCTTGTTCAATCACCCGAATCAGATAAAAAAACCAGACACTGAGCAACACCTCTACACGCGTAAAGTACGCCACGCCTGCCAATAGGAGGTTAAACTTCAGATTCACAGGTGGAAATGACTCGAAAAACGTCAAAGAAGTTACCGCCTGATTGCCGATTGGCAATGATGGCCAGACGTCGAAATATGCTACCATGTTCCACACAAGCATCGAAATGGTGATACCGAAACCTGTCCAGAACAGTCGATGGCGCGCAATGGCAGGCATATGCTCCGGGTCATCGGTGCC
The DNA here is from genome assembly GCA_018667995.1 of Candidatus Latescibacterota bacterium. Lineage (GTDB taxonomy): Bacteria > JAAXHH01 > JAAXHH01 > JAAXHH01 > JABIQT01 > JABIQT01. The sequence goes on along the minus strand of JABIQT010000739.1, from coordinate 339 downwards.
GTCGATAAGCATCAAGGGCACCTGGGCCAGTGGAAATGCCAGTCTTTCGTGATCGACCCACTGCTTCCTGAGGATCACCATGATCGATGCTCCGACAAAGAACATGGCAACGTAGAACGTACCCCACCAAAACATTGGGACGAGCCAGAATCGCCAGGGGACAATTTGACTCGACGGCAACCCTTCAAAAAAGGAGGATACGGCGCCATTCTGATCAGGCACAATCAACCAGGCTGGTAGATATTCAAAGAACAGCTCCACCCACCTGTTCTCCTCCGAAGCGAAGTAGTGCGGCCCACTTATGACGGACAACGCATAAGTGCTGAAGGCCCAACCAGG
>JABIQT010000150.1 GCA_018667995.1 Candidatus Latescibacterota bacterium | reverse complement strand
GTTCTTTTTTCAGAAGTGTCTACTCCAGATGAAGTCTCTACGGATGATTTCAGGCATAGATCGCATCGATTCCATCATCGGTGTCTTTCTTCCGATATCTGGAAAGAACGCTCTCGTAGGAATGAACCCTGCGGCGCAGGTCCGCCCACAGCTCCCGACGTTTTCTTCCCGCATCGGCGATGTAACGAACTCCCATCCCCGCAGGAATTGAGAGAAACCACAACGGACCGGAGAAAACCGCCACGGCGTGACCCACCATCCATGCTGGATACGATCTTCCACAACGCCTGCCCAGAACCCTGGCCTTGTGGTCGAAGGGTCCATCTTCGAAGGCAAAAGTGGTGAAGCCGATGATGGCCATCCCCAGCAGGGGAGGAGTGAAATCAAACTCGACACCCGTATCGACCGCTTCAGCCAGTTGACTCTCGAGACCAGCGTTGGTGATCCCGGATGAGATGAGATCTTCTCCGGCACCACTCATCAGCATCTGGCCGTAGATTTCGTCGGTGGTAACAATGTCAAATTCCGGATACTTGACGAGGGCCTCACTCACGTAACCAGCACTGTCGGTGGCCTTCGCCTGGAGCAACTCGACCACTGCACCATCAGGCCCCGAAATCGCGATATCCCAGCCGGGCTGAGTCACGGACTCGGCAAGTTCGGCGGTGTATCCAGCAGGGAGAAGTTCATTGTTCAGAAGTTCGACATATTCCATCTCGAACAACTTACCCTTGACTCCTGCGAGAAATCCCGGAAGTTGCTCATCGGTCAGTGATGCCGCCTTGTCAGAGAAACTCCCCATCGCTGCCAGGTTGGGATATGCAGCGGTGAAGGCGGCCTCGATTTCGGTTGGAACCTCTGCGCCGGCCAAGATGTCTGAAAGAAGCAAGCCGCCGATGGTCAGAGCATCGACATGCATCCAACGCTCTCGTCGCTTCAGCACTCGAACTTCATACTCTTTTCGTAGTCGCTTTTCCTTCTCGAGAAGTTCCTCGCATGCCTTTTCGGAGAATAACGCATAACTCGCCGCATCCAGTGAACCATGCACTCCCTCGCGTATGAAATCTCCGGCTGCAGCCAGCGAGTTCCATGCCATCTTCCCGTAGGAAGGATCTTTCTCCTGGTTCTCTTCACCGATCATGCAACTGACCCAATCTACCCGGCACCCATCAGAGACCACCGCCCATACGAAGCCTTTACACCTCGTATCATCACGAAGTGGAACAGCATTGTTGTCACGGATTTGCGAGCACAAATATCTTCACATATGTACGCCTATATTTCCATGCCATTCTTGTTTGACACTGCAGATCACCAGAGAAGTTGCGACGTGGTGTTTTATATCAGTGAGTGAAGCGACCCTCTGCATCTCTTCTCCCAACAGGAGCGAACACAGGAGATCTGCTCACAGCTCTCCTTCACCCTGCAAGGTGTCATCGCGCAGAAACTGGTGCCGAAAGCGAACGGGCAAGGCCGTCGACCAGCGATGGAGGTGATGCGGATCGTCAGTTCCGCATCTCATCTGATTCGCAGCGGCAAGTGGGCACAACTGCCGGCGATGATCGAGACGCACCGCAAGGACGGCTGCATCACCTTCGATCAACACCTCAAGCAACTGGTCGAGGATGGAGAGGTCACCCGGGAAGACGCCCTGAACCACGCCAACTCCAAGGCGCTGTCGTCGATGCTGGGTGGAGAGTAAGCCCCACGAGGAGTCTCAAAACCCGAAGAGGCGGCGGTGATCAAGACCTCGCTACTGGGCATCGTTGACCTTCAATCCGTGCGATCGGTATTGCCTCTCCAGCAGGGTTTGAAAAAATTGAGCGCCAAGGAGATGCAAAATCCTTCGATGATATTTGCGGGATCAAATACTGACCGATCCTGTGATCGGGTTGAGCATCGGACCTGTTGCGGGCTATCCTGCTGGAGCACCGATACGATCCATCCCGCATTTGAAAGGGAGTTCTTCCATGTCCATCATCGAACAGGTACGCCGTCGTGGTGTCATCGTTGTGGTATTCCTGGCGCTCTTCACCCTGTCGAGTTGCTCCATCACCACCTCTACCCACATCGATGAGGATGGGGGAAAGGAAGTGAAGCGCACTTCTTTCGCCATCGGTACTCCCTTTGGCACCATCGGTGCCAAGGATGATGAGGATGAAGACGACGACTAGATCGTCCAGGTGCTAGGCCGCATCTCCCAGTTCGCTGCCAAACAACTTGGCCTGTTGAAGCACTAGTTTCACGGCTGCTTTTGCGGCGTCGGGTGGGTACTTGTACTTGCGAAGCAGGCGCTTGATCACGATTCTCATCTTTGCCTGTGCACTTTCGCGGATGGACCAGTCGACCGTCACAGTTTTCCTCACCGCCTCGACCAGTTCCTGGGCGATCTTCTTGAGCGTCTCATCGTCCATCTCCTCCAGCGCAGATGGGTTATCCGCCAGAGCATCGTAGAAGGCGAGCTCGTCATCCTCGAGTCCCATCGATTCTCCGCGCTGTGCGGCCACACGGATGTCCTTGGCCAGATTCACCAGTTCCGACAAAACCTCTGCGGCTTCGATGCTGCGATTTTGATAACGCAGCAACGCCTCTTCGAGGCGGTCTGAAAACGCTTTCGCCTGCACCAGGTTACGCCGGCGAAGCTGGCGCGTTTGCCCCTCAAGCAATCTCTGTAACGTTGCCATCGCCAGATTTTGACGGGGACTCTCACACAAATCCTCGAGGAACTCATCCGATAGAATCGAAAGATCCGGGCGATCGAGTCCAGCATCTGCCAGCACATCGACGACGCCTTCCGGCTGCACTGCAGCATCCACCAGTTGTTTGACGGCCGCATTCATCTCTTCATCTTGCCCGGAAGACGAGGCCGAGGCCTTGATGATCTTCGATCGCACCGCCTGGTAATACGCCACTTCATCGCGCACCCCTATGGCCTCATCGGTGGAAGCACAAAGGGCAAAGGTTTTCGACAGTTCGGAAACATGCTGCTTCCAGCGCTTGTCCCCATCGTCGAGGCCCAGCACATGGTCGGCGCCATCCGCCATCAC
>JABIQT010000151.1 GCA_018667995.1 Candidatus Latescibacterota bacterium | reverse complement strand
GGGCGCGCCGGTCAAGATACTTTATCCATCTGTCCAGAAAGAGCAGGATGAGTGGTAGCCAGATTAACGCGTTTCCGACGTTCTCGTGACGTAGCTGAGCCGTCATATAGCCGCCGCAAGCAAATGCGATTGCGCTCAGCATTGAGCCTGTAAAATGGTTGGAGATACTCCTTACATAGAGAAACGTGAATAAACCGCCCAAGAACAGGCGCATAAAAACGGTGACACTGAATGCTGTGGCTGTTGGCAGGAACACGAAGGGAAGGCTTAGTGGATAGAGCATCCCGCTCTGGGCCTCTGCAAAAATAGGAAATCCGAATAACAGATTTGGCGTCCAGAGCGGAAGAATGCCCTGTTTGATATACGAGAAGGCATACCATTTTGCTGGGAAATACTGTGTCCACATATCTCCGTCAAAAGGGACCCATTGTTGCCACACCATCCGCTCATAGAAAACAGACAGTACCACCATCAAGAAGAGCACTGCGAGAACCACTTCTCGGGTTGCTGGCTTCATACGGAAATGGAGATGAGACACTAGACTCACGATGGACATCGTACGAGTCGGTCCAACGAGGGAATTCGCTTCTTCGCCAATGCATCCTTGTACCATTCAATTGTCATCGTCAGTCCATCCGACAGTGAAGTGACAGGCGCCCAACCCAGAAGTTTTCGCGCCTTCGAATTGTCACATACATAGCTCCATATTTCACCGGGTCGGTCGGGGATGGCTCCCATTAGTGGCGCGTTGCTTGCACCAGTAAGTTCCATGACCAGCGAGACTATATACGAAACGGATACCGGATCTCCAGTTCCCAAGTTGATGGTATGCCCTATGGCTGCTGGCGTGACTGCCGCCCTGATGAATCCGTCAACGATATCGTCGACATAGGTAAATTCTCGGGTCTGACGGCCCGATGTCATTCTGAATGGTTGATCCTTCAATCCCGCTATTATTGCCTGGGGAATGAGCCTCTCCGGCGTTTGGCCTGGACCGTACGCCAGAAAGGGGCGAAGAATGACGATCGGATATCCTCGAGTCCGGCTCAACATATCACAGAAGAGTGATGCGGCGGCTTTTGTTGCGGAGTAAGCGGATACAGGACTCAATGGTGCATCTTCACGCGTGGGGGAGGGTGCCGCTCCGTACTCTTCCGCGGAACCTGCCTGGATAAAGCACTTGTAGTCAGTACCTTCAAGAGCTTGCAGTAAATGAATCGTTCCATGCAGATTGCTTACCAGCATCTCATCCGCAGATCCAAGTCCGCGATCCCCTGACGTTAACGCAGCAAGATTGAAGATGTGTGTTGCGCCCAACGGCTGAATGGTGCGTTCGACGTCAGCCCTGTTTCTCAGATCAGCTTCGACCCACTCTACCGTGTCCTGTTGTAATATAGATGGTCGTATTGAGCTGGAAGCACGTCTGAGAGCAAGCACATGCGCGCCATGTCCGTTCAGTGCAGCACAAAGATGCTGACCGATGAAACCAGTGGCGCCCGTTACCAAAACTTGAGCGCCTTTAAGAGTGGTGTATGGTGGATTGTCACACATGGCGGATGATGATAGAGTACCAGGAGTTGAGAGCAACCGTTTTGGTACAAATTCGACAGAAGGTGGGGCAGATTCTAACGTCTTCCCGAAATACGATATACAATCAGATTTCTCAAAAACTCAAGAACCGCAGCGGGTCGGACGTTTGACTTCCCTTCTTCCCTCGGTCGAAAATCTATCGGAACCTCCTCTATGGTCATTCCCAGTTGCTCAGCCTTAATGATGATCTCAGCATCGATGAACCAGTCTTTGGATTCAAGCGATAGCCGCTCATAGCATGTGTGTCTCATGATCTTAGGTTTGGCATTTATGTCACTTATGGCGCATCGAAACAGGGCCGCAAAGAAGAGATTGTACACTGCCGAGACGATGTGCCGTTTCCATCCATCACCTCGAATAATCCGTTTTCCCTTACATATGTCTACGTTTCCGTTCTCTCGGCTCTCGAAGACACGAATGATATCACTCGGAGCGACCTGCAGATCGCCGTCCACGTAACCAACATAGTGCCCACTGCAGACTGCGAGGCCTTGCAGGATGCCCCAACCGTATCCTTTGTTCTCAGGTACGGTCACTGATTTGATTCGGTTGTTCGTTTCAGACCACCGTGCCAGTATGGAACCGGTCTTATCTCGCGAGCCGTTATCTACAGGCACCAGCTCGTAGTCAACACCGTGTGCATCAAATGCCTTGATGATCCAGTCTATGACTTGGTCACAGTTTGCTTCTTCGTTATAAAACGGAATGACAAGCGAGAGATCTGGCGATGGCATGGAGGAGTGTGTCTGTGTTATTTGAGGTACCGGTTAAGAGATGGGGCCGGAATAATCTCTCCCGGCGGTGAAGCATTCTGGAGTTGATCATCAAGAGCAGGAATCTTCATCAGAGCGCCGCCTAGAAACCAGAAGAAGAGGTTAAGTGGCGGTGTAACCAGTGCAGGCCCCCCGAAGAATACGACGAAAATGGACAGAAGCACACCCCAGCATGCCACGGCCGTCCACTTCAGGTCGTCGTCCTGCACGCTAAGATATATCTTGAGGCCACGAATTAAAAACAAGAGGGCGATAAGTGTAATGACGACCGTCCCCGGGATCCCCGTTTCAGAAATCATTACCAGGAAGTAATTCTCACCAGGCATGCCACGAGGACCTCCGTATTTTTCCTGATAGTCCCAGATCTCGTTGCGGAATTTCCCAACAGCCGGCCCTGTGCGTCCCAAACCGGCGCCCAGGGGATATCCTTCTGCGCTGAGATGCATATATTTGAGATGTGAACCCCTGTTCGCCATGTACGAATCCAGTGGATTCGATAAGACCTCAGTGATGTTGCCCTGCAGGATTTCTCCCTTAGCAATACCATTGGCCATCTGCCATCCGGCTCCGAGAATCAGGATAACTGCTGCTAAGGCTCCGATTCCCCGCGACAGTCTACCAGAGAAAAATTGTAGTATCAGTACCAGCATTAGCCCACCAAGGGTGACCATCATCATTTGCCTAATTAATGAGATGAACAGCGTTCCAATGAGAACTATAAGCACACCTGCCATAAATAGCTTCGTCCTCTTTGTCACCCTTTTGAACATAAAGACGGCGAGTATTATGGGTATAAAACACTGCATCCACGTGGAAGCTCCGCCGGGGTTTGACGTCGTCGACATGGGCCTGAAATACGACACGCCCTCGGAATCCTGCCAGGTATTGTAGTCAATCATAGTTGCGTATTCCGGCATCTCCTGCTTCATCTGTTCAGGGCCCTTGAGATACTGATCCACGGAGAAAGCACTCATGACGAGACCAATGAGGCCGAAGTACACGGCCCAGCGGCGAAATTGATCCGGAGAATTGAAATAGTGGTACCCAAAAAAGAACAGAGGAATCATGAAAACATGCATCTTTAGAGATGCCACACTGGCGAAGTAGCTGTACCCCATGGGATTAAAGATCTGTATGACACAAAGAAAAATAAAGAGTCCAATCAATCTTCCCATGGGGGCTCGAGCGATTGGCTGGGGGTTGAACATATGCCTGATAAGCCATCCGAGACAGATCAAGCCCATCATGATATCGATTGTGACGTGAATTATCGGATTAAAACCCGTCTTGTATTTTAGTAGTCCAGCAATAGATGCAAAGGCGAACATCAGCATTATTGATCGGTCATACTTTGCGGATAGCAGCAAGGGAATGCCGACAACGTAGCCAAGTATGAGAGCGACTCGTGTCGAGAGGATGAACTCCTCAGAGGTAGCCAAATATGCCGTGATACCTCCTATGACGATCAATACACCCGCAAAAATCACCCGCATTCGTGGGTCGTCGATAGTAATAAGTTTGGGGGAATCCGCTGCGATTGCGTCACTGCTCAGCATGTTGTACCCCCCTCTCTCCTCACGTTCACGACAATATCGTAAGGTCTTAGTTTCTCTTTGCCAAATCTGAATATCCAGCGTTCCAGGTAACACAGTATAGCGATAGGGGGCGGCACCCTCAGTCGCTGCTCAAAGAAAGCGATCACATGGAGTACCCCGCGGGTTATGAATAGCAGACAATAGTCTTTGTCCACGATACGCAGTCCCTGTGTCTTGAGCATGGCGCTCAATTGATCGAAGGTGTATCCCTCATGGACGTGTGCGCCATCATAGCGAGGAGCCGGTGGTACTGGAACGCTCAATACGATACTTCCATTCGACTTAACGAGTCGAGCGATTTCGGATATCCCGGCTCGGTCGTTTTCAAGGTGTTCTATGACTTCAGTGCACAGTGCGGTATCAAAAACGCCAGCTTTGAACGGAAGATGATCTGCAGAGGCTCTCACCAAAGATAAATGCGTAAGTCGGTCTCTCACTTTGCGTTCCGAGAGATAAACAAGATGGTCATGGCTGATATCGATTGCGGTTACTTTATTGAAGCGTCTAGTCAGGGTTTCGAGGGTGTACATGCCCCTGCCCGCTCCGATATCGATGGCGCGCTCGCCAGATTTCGGGACAAACCCGTCGACTATGGGTTTTTGGACAGCCCGGCGTACCGTATCGCCCGTGGCAAATACTCGGCGTACCAGTGATCGAAGCCAATGTGGCTTGAGGAGCTTGTCTTTAAACGCGGGGTACATAGT
>JABIQT010000829.1 GCA_018667995.1 Candidatus Latescibacterota bacterium | reverse complement strand
TGGCGAACTGCTCAGAATGAACGTCCCCAAGCGGCAGGGAGGCCAATGTACCACGACGCAAAATCCCAGGGCGATTTCGATCTCGGAGTTGCACCCTTTCTTAGGGAGATTATACCCTTGGGTAGTCGAAAATCTCAGGACGTGAAGGAGTCGCGCTTGTGGGCGCGATATCTGGGAAATAGTAACTCGGCTGAATGTACAAGAGTGCAAGAGGAACGCCTCTCAAGAGATCATTCCTGACAGGCCGACTTAGTTCGCAACATGAGGGCAGCGTATTGCGGGTCGCCCATCCGGCTACTTGAGCAGTACCATTCTTCTCGTATTCTTGAAACCCGTTGCACTCGTGATGCGGTACAGATAGACGCCGGACGCGAGGGTAATGCCGTGACTGTCTCTCCCGTTCCACGTAACTGAATAGCGACCCGGAGCGTGGAATCCTTCTGCCAACTTGGCTACTTCCTGCCCCAGGACATTGTACACATTCAGCGTGATACGGGTAGGCTTCGGCACGTCAAACCATATGGTGGTTGATGGATTGAAAGGATTTGGGGTCGCTCCGTCCAGCGAGAATACCGTAGGATTTGAGGCCTGCCTCCGGAAGACGGATACCTCTACGGTTCCTGGAGTCTGAGCAATGATGCCAGAACCGTTGGCCAGAAGAATCTCCTCAAGTCTGATCAAAGAAGATCCCGAATGACCATCTTGCATGGAGACGGGAATATATATAACGGTGGTCTCTCCTGAAGGAAGTCCTGTGCCCGAAACTGTTCCTGCCGCCACGATCCGAAGTTCATTCTTTTCCAGATGGCTGAAGATCTGGAGGCCTGGTGCATCTATGGCCAGTATTGGCTGTCCCAGTTCGAGTGCCTCTGAGTCGAATGAGATTGTTGCCTGCATGCCTGCAATGAGGCCATCCGATGACAAGGCTATGGGTACTGCGAACACACCATCTTGCAGGAGCTGAGCAGGGAGAAGACTGACTTTGACAGGCAGAGCTGGAGCGTTTGCCACGGGTTTTGGCGAACCGCCCAGTATGGAATTCACCTGGGAGATCAAGTCCACAATGTTTATGGCGCCGTCTCCAGTCATATCCGCAATCTTGAAATCCACGGTACCAGGCTCCGGTTCTACATCGCCGCCTACAATAATCCGGACGGTGCGTATAATATCGAGTATGGTAATTGAGCTGCTCAAATCAATGTCGCCGAGTATACCTATTTGTGCTTCACCGGCTTCCGCGAGGAAGGACATCTCGTTGGCATTGATATCACCGACGATTACACTGTCCACCTGGAGATCGACGCTGGTACCCAGGTCGGCGCCACCGTCCACGTCAAATAGAAGCGTCAACAACGGTATATCCTCACCAGGATCTATGCCTGCACCTGTCAGACTGCTAATCAATATGAGCTGCGCACCTTCGATCTCATTGGCAGCCACGTCGAATCCTGGATTGGCATCTGTATTGTCCAGCCCCAGAAATGTAACAGATGTCTCGTCCGACAGTCCGACCTCGAATTGCAGGCCCCCCACTACCAGGTCGGAGGGGTTTGTTAGGGTTACAGGTATGCGTAGGGTTGTTCCTGGCGCCGCGAGATCGCTGTGTAGCATCAGTTCGACCGGAGGTTGAGGGATCAGCTCCATCCCTCTGACTCGACGATTATCTTTGTCCGCTATGTACAGGTTTCCATCAGCGTCCACGACAGCGTTATGGGGGGCTGAAAGTGTGGCCTGTATTGCTGGGCCGCCGTCGCCCGAAAAGGTTCCGCTTCCTAGGCCCGTTCCTCCGCTACCTGCTATCGTGGTGACAATCCCGGCTCCGTTTACTTTTCGAATTCGGTTGTTGGCATGGTCGGTGATGTATAGTAGTCCCAACTCATCGACAAATGACGCTCTCGGATTGTCGAAATCGGCGTCTATCGCGGGGCCACCATCACCTGTGAAGCCCGTTTCTGATCCTGCAATAGTCGAGATATTACCAGTAATCACATCGACTCGGCGCACCGTGTGATTGCTGGCATCACTGATGAAGATGTTTCCGGTGGCATCCACGAAAACGCCAGTCGGGAAATTCAACATTGCACTCGTTGCGAGTCCACCATCGCCTGAATTGCCCTCAGTTCCGTTTCCTGCGACGGTCGTTATGATAGTCGTTGTGGCATCTACACGCCGTATTCGGTGATTGCGGGTGTCTGCGATATAGATGTTTCCAGCCGAGTCGGTCGAAAGTCCAGATGGAAAGCTCATTGCTGCCGTCGGGGCCGGTCCGCCATCGCCGCCAAATCCATCCGTGCCATCGCCGGCAAATGTGGTGATGGTCCCCGTTAGTGCATCCACCCGTCTTACACTTTGTCGGAACAGATCTATGATAAAAACATTGCCGTTCCCGTCCACGGCCAGCCCCTCGATTCCCGAAAAGTTGGCTGCGGTGGCTGGGCCGCCATCGCCAGAGGTCGGTCCTCCATCCGATCCGGTACCCGCGACTGTTGAAATCACACCTGTGACCGAATCAATACGCCGGACTTGATTCATTGTGGCGTCGGCTACAAAGATGTTTCCCGTGGCATCGACAGCTACGTGCGTGACTAACCCCAGGCGGGCAGTAGAAGCAGCGGCTCCATCGCCGTTGTTTCCTCCGGCGAACGTATCTATCAGTCCCAGAATCGGATTGACTATGCGGATTCTGTTGTTACCCATATCAGCCACAAATATATCGCCAGAGGCATCCACGGAGACACCGGTGGGTGATCGTAACTCGGCCGCCGTTGCCAGCCCGCCATCGCCCGAGAATCCCCATTGCCCCGTGCCTGCCAGTGTGGTTAGGATCTGTGATACAAAATCTACCCTATATATCTTATTGGCTTGCTCGTCTGCTATATAGAGATTTCCAGTGGCATCGACAGAGACGTCTCTTGGAATGAGTAATGCTGCCGCGGTCGCCAGGCTGCCCTCGCCGCCACCGCCACCACCCGCTACGATAGAGATGATTCCGCCGTGCGTGAACTTCCTGACACGACCGTTGCCAATGGATGCGATGTATATGTTGCCTGAAGAATCAATAGTCAGCCCGGTCACCTGGCTGATGGAGGCAGCCGTCGCGAGGCCAAAATCGCCTGAGAATCCGCCTGTTCCTGTTCCGGCTACGGTGGAAATGATCCCGCTGACGCCGTTAATTCGGCGGATCCGCTCGTTGGAGGTGTCCGCAATATATATATTTCCTACAGAGTCGACAGCAACGGCGTTGGGACGATTCAAGTCAGCAGCAGTGGCCAATCCGCCGTCTCCCGAAAATCCACCTATACCTGTCCCAGCAATGGTTGTTATGACGCCTGTTACACCATCGACGCGACGAATTCGGTGATTGTCCACATCGGCTACAAACAGGTTGCCGG
>JABIQT010001038.1 GCA_018667995.1 Candidatus Latescibacterota bacterium | reverse complement strand
TGAGGCACGACAGAGAGCTATCACGGGCCTTCAACTTGTCTGTGATGTTCTACAATAGCGGCAATTATGGGTTTCCAGTGAGTGGCCTCGCCTTTCCCGGGTTGGGGCTTCCCGTCCAGGCTATCGTACTGGTCGTTCAGAATGTGCTGAACTTCACGGTAGGATTGCTGCTGATCACATCAGGCCGCAATACTTGGAGGGAGTCCCTGCGGAAGACGCTGAGGATGCCCCTAATGTATGCAATTCTGTTTGGCTGGGGTATACGGGTATTTGAGATTCAGGTACCGGGGTTTATCTGGTTACCTATAGAGTATCTGGCTCAGGCGTTGATTCCAATGGCACTTGTGACCCTGGGGTTTCAGCTGGGAAAGACCAGAATTGGCAATGCCCTGTCCGACGGACTGGCATCGGTATTCTGCCGACTGATCGTGTCACCTGTTATTGGGCTGGGATTGGTGCTATGGCTGGAGATACCAACTCCACTGGCCTCTATCCTTGTTGTATCCACGAGTTATCCGACCGCGATCAACACTGTCCTTATCGCCATGGAGCTCAAAAACAAGCCGGAGTTCGCCGCAACCGCGGTATTCCTATCTACCGTTTTCAGTGTACTGACAGTCGCTTTGACAATATATGCTGTCCGTATGTACGGGGTCTAGGGGCACCGGATATCAAGTACCGAAAAAGCGCCGAGCCTTCTGTATTCCGGCGGCCAGTTTGTCGACTTCATCGATGGTGTTGTAAATGTAAAGGCTGGCCCGTGCTGACGAACCGTATTTGATGTTCATCGCTCGATGCAGTGGCTGGGTGCAGTGGTGCCCTGAACGGATGGCTATTCCCTCTCGATCGAGAATAATCGCCAAGTCGCTCGGATGTACGTCGTCAAGATTGAAGGATACCGCGGCACCGCGACCCGGAGCAGATCCATATATGGTAAGTCCGTCGATTTCCTGTAGCCGTTCGATGAGATACAAGGTCAACGCTTCTTCGTGTGCTCTAATGTGATCCATTCCGATACCACTGAGGTATTCTGCTGCGACGCCGAATACGATAGCATGTGCGATGTTTGGCGTGCCTGCCTCGAATTTCTCCGGTATGTCTGCCCACGTTGAGTAGTCCAGATGAACTTCACCTATCATGGATCCACCGCCCATGAAGGGCTCCATGGATTCCAGGATGCTTCTCCGACCCCAGAGCCCGCCGATACCTGTCGGACCACACATTTTATGTCCCGAGAAGGCCAAAAAGTCGCACTCGAGGGCCTGAACGTCCACGGCCATATGAGGCACGCTCTGCGCCGCATCGACGAACATCATTGCGCCCACGTTGTGCGCGGCCATGGCTATTTCCTTGATGGGGTTCACAGTCCCTAGCATGTTGGACATATGCGTAAGTGCGACCATTTTGGTTCGCTCGGTCAGTTTTACGCTCAAGTCTTCGAGCTTTAGTGAACCGTCCTCGCGGACATCGAGAAAGCGGAGCTTGGCCCCAACCTGATTCGCCAGAATCTGCCAGGGCACAAGATTGCTGTGATGTTCCATCACGGAGAGCAGTATCTCATGGCCTTTGTGCAGGTGGGCACGACCCCACGCCTGCGCGACCAGATTGACAGCCTCTGTCGTACTACGAACGAAAATCAACGTGTGGGGATCGGGAGCATTGATGAAGCGCGCCACTTTGACCCTGGAATCCTCATAGGCATTGGTGGCCTCTTCACTGAGCGTGTGAATGCCCCGATGGACATTGGCGTTGTATCGTACGTAGTAGTCGTTTAGCGCATCCAGCACTACTTGCGGCTTCTGAGATGTGGCCGCATTATCGAGATATACTAATGGCTTGTGATGTACCTCTCGGCATAGTATGGGGAAGTCATCTCTGATTTTCTGTGCCTGTTCGTCATAGACGGATAGGATTTCAGCATCCGTCTGACGCGGCATCATTACAATTTCGCTCATTGATTCCGCCTTCGTGTTAATCCAAGCCAAGCGTAAGTTTGGCCTCTTCAGACATCATTTCCATATTCCAGGTCGGTTCCCAGACTATCTCTATGGTTGCGTCGGTCACACCCTCGACTGCCTTCACTTTTTCCTCTACTTCAGCGGGAAGAGACTGTGCGGCCGGACAGTTGGGAGACGTAAGGGTCATTTTGATATCAGTCTCTCCCGTGGGCTCGATCTTAATATCGTAGATCAGTCCCATTTCGTAAATATTGACTGGGATTTCTGGATCAAAAACCGTCTTCAGTACCTCAGTGATATTCTCTATAACTGCCGTATTATCCATCTCTGCACTCCTATGCTGTTACGGTATCCTGTCGCGATTCCTCTGAATTATACTTCGTCTGTGCGTCCCTTAATGGTATTCTCAAACAAGGTATCCAGGCGTTCGCGAATGGCCTCAACTTTCAGTCGCCGCACGAGATCAGCGGCAAAGCCGTATGTCAGCAGCTGGCAGGCCACAGCGCGCGACATACCGCGAGTAATGCCATAGAAAATCTGATCTTCGTCCAGCTGTCCCACCGTAGCGCCATGGGTACACTTAACTTGGTCTGCAAAGATCTCCAGCTGCGGTTTTGTGTCTACAGAGGCATTGGGTGAGAGTAGAAGATTCTTATTGAGCTGCTTGGCGTCCGTCTCCTGGGCGTCCTGTCGTACGAAGACCTTCCCGTTGAAGACTCCGTGCGCATTGCCATCTAGAATACCCTTGTACACCTCATAACTGTTGCAGTTTGGCTTGGCATGATCCATGACTGTGTGATTGTCTACATGCTGCGAGCCGTTGACGATGTAAATGCCGTTCATTCTGGTGACGATATGCTCGCCGTTCAAATGCGCATGGGTGTCGTTTCGAGTCAACGCACCTCCCATGCACATGTTGAACGTAGAGATGTTACTGTCGTCGTGTTGCTCGGCCTTGGTCATGGAGGTGTGGTAGCTCGCAAGGCTCTCACGGTTGATCCTGTAGTGATCGATAGTAGCCGCACGCCCTGTTACCAACTCGGTCACACAATTGTTGTAATATTGATGGTCAGTCAGACTGAAATAACTTTCGACCACAGTGACGGCAGAATCCTGATCCGCGACCACAAGGATTCTTGGATGTGACACGGTGGGTGTTCCGCGGTCGACAGAAACGTGTATGATGTGGATTGGATGTTCCGTGAGCTTGCCTGCTTGAACGTGTACAAGAACTCCCTGATCCAGGAAAGCCGTATTCAACGCGCTCAGACCGGTTGATTCGAATTCTGCATGGTGGGCAAGGTGTGTCTGTAGCAGCTCAGAGTCTCCATTTACCGCTTCGGCAAGGGTCTCCACGCGTATTCCCGGCCCCTGCACGGGCCTGCGTGAAAGAGACTCCGAATAGCATCCATTCACGAAAACCAGCTCAGTCCATGAGTCGTCGCCGTAGGTATAGGGAGCAATGTCCTCGCTACTCACATCAGTGGCCGAGGATTCGTACTCCCTCGTGAATGGGATTTTGGCTATGGGGGCGAGATTCGTGAACATCCAATCCTCGCGCTCGGGAAAATCCATCTCTCTGGTAATGGGTAAACCGAGATTCCCAAAGCTGGTCATCGCACGCTTGCGTAGCTGATGGAGCCAAAGAGGCGCCTGTGCTTTCTTCAATTCTTCGTAATCTGTTCGATAGGTCACATACCGTTCATCACTGTTCGCTATGTGCTCTGATACCTGAGTCATTATCTTAGCTCTTTCTTTCGGGAATTAACCTGCGGCTGTAGTTTCTTCACGTATCCAGTCATATCCTCGTTCTTCCAGTTCCAGTGCCAGTTCTTTGGTGCCGGACTTTACGATTCGCCCCTCGAACATGACATGTACAAAGTCCGGTACCACGTAATCAAGTAACCGCTGATAATGGGTAATCACGATCATGGCGTTCTTCTCGGAACGCTGTTGATTGATTCCGTATGAGACGACCTTCAGGGCATCGATATCCAGCCCGGAGTCGGTCTCGTCGAGAATAGACAATGTGGGTTCAAGTACCGCCATATGAAAAATCTCGTTGCGTTTCTTCTCGCCGCCCGAAAAGTCCTCATTTACGGGACGGTTTGCCAGAGCCTCATCCATGTCGACCAGTTTCATCTTGGCCCGCATATGGCGTAGAAAATCTCCAGCTGACATCTCTTCTTTGCCATCGTAAACACGGCGTTCGTTGATAGCTGTGCGAAGGAAATAAGCATTGCTTACACCCGGTATTTCAACCGGATACTGGAATGCCAGGAAGACGCCTTCCTTGGCTCGATCTTCGGGCGTCATGTCCAGAAGGTCCTGGCCCTTGTAGATCACCTCGCCGGAAGTCGGTGCGTATTCCTCATGCCCGGACAGTACTTTGCTAAGTGTGCTCTTGCCGGATCCGTTGGGCCCCATGATCGCATGGACCTCTCCTTCATTGATTGAAAGGTCAATACCCTTCAGGATCTCAAGATCCCGAATTCCCCCGTGTAGATTTTTGATTTCGAGCAATGCCATGATGTTGTTTTTTCTCCTCGTTGAATCTTGTCATAAGATCGCCCCTGGTATGATCCTCGGGACGGAATTCACAGCGATTGGGGTTGCCTGTGACGAGCTATCCGACACTACCCTCAAGGCTGATCCCCAGCAGTTTTTTGGCTTCCACAGCAAACTCCATAGGCAACTCCTGAAATACCTCTTTGCAGAAGCCATTTATAATCATTGAGATAGCATCCTCTGTCGATATTCCCCGGGTCTTGCAGTAGAATAACTGGTCTTCGCTGATTCGTGCGGTCGAGGCTTCATGTTCCACATTTGCGGTGCTGTTGGATACATCAATATATGGAAATGTATGGGCACCACATCGGTCGCCGATCAGCATGGAATCGCACTGGGTATAGTTTCGTGCGCCGTCCGCTTTCTTCAATACGTTCACCAGGCCGCGATAGATATTCTGCCCCACGCCGGCCGAGATACCCTTAGAGACAATGGTGCTCTTGGTATCCTTGCCTACATGGATCATTTTGGTTCCCGTGTCCGCGACCTGATGGTTGTTGGTGAGCGCTACGGAATAGAATTCGCCTATGGACCGATCCCCCTTCAGAATACAGCTGGGGTATTTCCAGGTGATGGCCGATCCTGTCTCTACTTGTGTCCAGGAGATCTTTGAATTCTGCCCCTCACATAAGCCCCTCTTGGTCACGAAATTGTAGATACCCCCCTTTCCTTCTTTATCACCTGGGTACCAATTCTGCACCGTGGAATACTTGATCTGGGCGTCTTTGTGGGCTACTAACTCCACGACCGCTGCATGCAGTTGATTCTTGTCTCGCATGGGCGCAGTGCAACCCTCGAGGTAACTGACATACGCGCCTTCATCGGCTACGATCAATGTGCGCTCAAACTGACCGGTATCCACGGCATTGATTCGGAAGTAGGTCGATAGCTCCATGGGGCACCGTACGCCCGGAGGGATGTATACGAATGAGCCGTCACTGAACACCGCTGCATTCAGTGCTGCGAAGAAGTTGTCCCGGTAAGGTACAACCGATCCCAGGTATTTCTCGATGAGATCGGGATGTTCCTGGGCTGCTTCAGAAAAAGAAGAAAAAATGATACCTTGTTTTTTCAGTTCTTCACGAAATGTGGTCGCCACCGATACGCTATCGAAGACGGCATCCACGGCCACGCCCGCAAGCATTTTCTGCTCTTCGAGAGGTATTCCAAGCTTCTCGTATGTTTCCAGCAGTTCAGGATCGACCTCGTCCAAGCTGTTGTACAAAGGGGTATTGGAGGGAGCTGCATAGTAGATGATATCCTGATAATCTATGGGCGGATAGTCCAAGTACGCCCATTCAGGATTCTTCAGAGTCAGCCAATGCTTGTAGGCCTTCAAACGCCACTCAAGCATGAATTCAGGCTCATTCTTTTTTGCCGAGATGATACGAACGGTTTCCTCGGTCAAACCTCGAGGTATGGTGTCCGTTTCGATATCAGTGGTAAAACCCCACTTATATTCCTGTTCCGCTAGTTGCTCGACCGAATCCATCTTGCCTCCTTTGTTCGGTAGCTCAAATCTGCTTGTCGAGAGCCTCTGTCTCATTGGCTACGTGCTCAAAAACCCCCATCACTTCGACCTCTTCACCCATCAGGTCGGCAAGTGAAATCTGTTCGAGAAGCCCAGATATATACTTTGAAAGGGTTACCCACACCGGACGGATTCCACACCCCTCAAGGTGTACGCACTCATCCAACTGTCCTGAAAAGTGATTGCAGTGATGACTATCCGCACTGGTTACAATGAGTCCTTCTGTACTGAGGGACTGAATGACCTGACCAATAGTTATGGAGTGGGGATCTCGCGATAGCGCATAACCGCCTTTAGTACCTCTCACACTCTCGACCAGATTGGCCCGACGCAGTAGCATCAGCAGTTTTGTCACGTAGTCGATGGATAGACCCTCCTGCTCGGAGATCATTCTACTGACGAGTGGCTCTCTTCCAAAATTGCGGGCGAGCTGTAGCATGCAACGAAGGCCGTATTCTTCCTGCGCTGTGACTTTCATAACCTCTTCTCCTTTAGCGAGTCGGTCCATATTAGGTATACCTGACTCTTTTGTCAAGATTTAATCCTGACTTTTTTGTCTGGTTTGTAAAGAGGTCGTGTTGGTGGGCTTATGGAGGGAGGTGATGGGCGATTTATGCGTTGCGTGGGGGGAGCTGAAACAGTTCTATCGGGGTTCCGTCGGGGTCGTACATGTAAAGTGCCCAACCGCCCTTGTTAGGCCCTTCATCCAGGAAGACTGGTTCACTGATGAAAGTGCAGCCAGCCTTCTTTAGCTGCTCGTACATCGGGACGAGATCATCCACATGATAGGCAACGTGACTGCTGCCTGGATTATTTGGAGTGAGGTCCTGCTCCACGCCTACCGGTCTTAAATACTGGAACAGTTCGAGCTTGTGATCGGAACCAGGAATACATAACAATACCGCATGGACGATACTGTCGGGGAATCCAATAATCTCCCGGAAGTATTGGGTGGTTACCTCGGGACGTTCGTGGATAATCTCAAATCCAAGAAGATCACGATAGAATGCCAGCGATCGATTCATGTCTTTGACGGTGTAACAAGTATGATCTGCACCAACAATGGGCATAATTTACTCCAATGACGGCTCACTATCTCAGGATTCTGGCTGGAAAGGCTAACGCCGCTCGTTGAAACGATGACGCCAGGGCTCTCAATGAGTCTGATCTTGCCCATTCCAATAGGCTTCAGGAAGTTAGAAATCGTGGTTGGACCTGTCAAAGGATATTCCTGTTGACTTGCGTGCTGGCCCGCGTTACAGTCCTGAAATCTGACATATTTGCCTCCCTGCGAGGAGAGCTCTCGGGCTCAATTCATATTGCCTTCTGTATTGAGCCAGGACCTCAATCTCTCACACTGATTTAATAAATAATGACAAGCAACTCCGCTGGATAGCTTTGCTGCACTCCTTCTGCAATGCATCCGGAATCAAGGATAATAAGGCCAGTGCGTTTTTGTAGCGCCAGACCTATTAGAGCTAAGGAACAAAAGCATGTCAACTCCTCTCAATGTTCGTGCTCTTAGCGGCACTCAAACTTTGGATATGGTACGAGGGCAGGGCTATTTTCCGGTAATCGCCGATCTTGGAGGCGGCCATCTTATGGTAGTCCATCGGGGCGGATCCGGCCATATGGGGCTGGGGGGGCGCCTAGATGTCTGTCATTCAGAGGATTGGGGGGCCACTTGGAGTGAGCCTGCTACCATCGCAGACAGTGAAAGGGATGACAGAAACCCAGCCCTTGGTGTGGCACCAGACGGTACGGTCATTCTTGCCTATCATTGGCAGGGCAATTATGACGAAGAAGGACAGTGGAAACCCGAACTTGGCCTCCAGGATACGCGAACGGTGCGATCGTCCGACGGCGGACGCACCTGGCACGATGATGCGCTGATTAACTACCTACCGATAAATGGGGCATCACCCTTTGGCAAAATTCGGACCTTCAATAGTGAAATGTATATGCCAATCTATGGGGGCGGATCCTCCGACCCGGATTCTACGGCAATACAGGTTGCTCCAGCAGGAACACCCACCTATATAATCCGATCCAGTGACAACGGGATCAGCTGGGGAGATCCTCTGCATGTGGCTGATGGCCTTAACGAGGCAGATCTCCTGGTTTTGTCCAACGGTGATTTCCTATTTGCGGCTCGGTCAGAAGACCGGGAAGAGATGGCTATTCACACGTGTAAATCATCCGATGGCGGCAGTTCCTGGCGGTATCTTGGGCCAGTAACACAAGGATCGGAACATCCACCGGATCTCACGTTGCTTGGAAATGGCTGGATTCTCATGACTTTCGGACACCGTCATGCACCATTTGGGGTCCAGGGGATGATCAGTCGGGACGGTGGTGAGACTTGGGATGAAAGACGGCTCATCTTCGACGACAAACTGCCTGGCGGTGACACGGGATATCCTTCTACTGTCCTGCAAAGCGATGGAAGCCTGGTTACGGCATACTACACGGCTGGAACTTGGGAGAAAAGATGGGACACCTATAATCCATTGGACGCTGCATGCCGTGTAGTCCATTATAGCGCCCAGGATGTGATCGACCTATTCTAGCCGGTGTACCTTGAACAATGATAGCAACACAACCACGTTACGAAATTGGCTACAGAGCAGTCATCTTGACGTTGATAATGGAGTGTCTCAGCATATGAACTTAGGGTTAAGTGAACGTGTTGCCATCGTAGGAGGCGCCAGCAAGGGATTGGGACGTGCCTGCGCCGAACGTCTTGCGCATGAAGGGGCGAACCTGGTCATATGCGCTAGGGATGAGAGTTCTCTCTCTGCAGCTGCTGGCGAAATTGCGGGCGCCACTGGCAGAGAAATCCTTGCGGTAGCGGCCGACTGGAGCAAGGAGTCGGATATCGAGCGTACCGTTGAGCAGGCCATGAGTACCTTCGGGAGAGTTGATGTCCTGATTCACAACACAGGAGGCCCAGCTCCCGGTACTTTCTTCGATCATGATGACGAGGCCTGGCGGGAGGCGGGAGAGTTGCTCCTCTTTTCAGCCATCCGACTCTATCGTCTCATAGTGCCTTTAATGAAGAGAAATGAGTG
Source organism: Candidatus Latescibacterota bacterium (assembly GCA_018667995.1). GTDB lineage: Bacteria > JAAXHH01 > JAAXHH01 > JAAXHH01 > JABIQT01 > JABIQT01. The sequence goes on along the minus strand of JABIQT010001038.1, from coordinate 5,657 downwards.
GGGGCGGATTGTCAACATTACTTCTGTCACGGTCAAAGAGCCAATCGACAATCTCGTGCTTTCAAACGTCTATCGCGCGGGCATCGTCAGCCTGGCTAAGTCCATATCCCGCGAGCTAGCCCGCGACAATATCTTGATAAACACGGTGTGTCCTGGGTACTATCTTACCCAGCGTATGGAAGAGGTGCTGATGAACCAGGCGGCCAGATCCGGAAGGTCTTTTGAAGAGGTAGTGGCCGGGCTTACTGATGATATTCCGGTGGGAAGGATGGGGGATCCTGGTGAGTTGGCAAACTTGGTCGCATTCTATGCTTCTGAGGCTTCAAGTAACATGACAGGTACCGCAGTAGCTGCTGATGGTGGACTTTTGAAAAGTCTAATTTGAACCTGATTGCTCGTTCTGACCTTCCTTGTAACAGGCAATCATGCATTCAATTGACGTGCAGGCGGCTAATCGCAGGGCGTTCGCAGGTAGATAGCCGTAGTGAAAAACACTTGACGCTCAAATTGTGGCCGAATATAGTGACTCGTATACAGAAAGCCTCTATTTGGTGCCTCCGGGCCCAGTCCACCGAAGGATGCCTCAGAACTCGCATCAGTTACATCAAACCTGCTGGTCAGATTTCCCCTCTTTAGCGAGTATGGAGTAATTCTTCGACGGGAGTTCCTGATGGAACAAAAAGATGAAAAAAAGAAAGCACCCAAAGCTACCCGGAAATCCGGTGGTTCGAAGTCATTCTCGAGCGAGGATCAGTCGCTTGATATTTATCTCCGTGAAATTAGAACAATACCGCTCTTGACGTCAAATGATGAGGTGGAACTGGCACAGAACGCGCGTGCCGGGGACCGAGGGTCACTGAACAAGCTCATACAGTCAAACTTGAGATTTGTTGTCGCCGTGGCTAAGCAATATCAGAACCAGGGATTGCCGCTTTCGGACCTCATTAACGAGGGAAATCTTGGACTCATCAAAGCGGCGGAGCGTTTCGATGAAGCTAAAGGATTTAAGTTCATATCCTATGCGGTTTGGTGGGTCAAGCAGGCCATCCTTCAGTCACTGGCGGAGCAATCGCGAATTTTCAGATTGCCGTTAAACAGAGTCGAAGAACTGCGCCGGATCAACAAAGTACTGAGAGGCTTGAAACAGCAATATGGTCGGGAGCCGAGCACGCAGGAAATTGCCGATGAAGTGAATCGGAAGTCAAATCCAGAAAAACCAACCAAGTTGAGCCAGAATGACGTGGCTGAGACTATGAAGATGTTCAGCACGCACCTTTCCCTGGATGCCCCGTTCACACATGGTGAAGATGGCAGCCTCCTGGATATTCTGGAGGATCCAAATCAGGAGTCACCTGATGCGTCTCTAATGGAGAATGCGCTTAAGGAAGAGGTCCTCTGGGCGTTGAATTCCCTTTCTGCGCGCGAAGCGGAGGTTGTTCGGCTGTATTTTGGAATTGATGAGGATCGGCCATTAACGCTTGATGATATAGGTAAACAGTTCGGCTTGACACGTGAGCGTGTCCGGCAGATAAAGGAACGTGCGTTACGAAGGCTTCAGCACAGTTCCAGAAGCATGCGCCTCAAACCCTATGTAAGCTAGTTACGGTGGCATGAAATCCACTTTGCGGGGTCGCGATCGACTCCCGTTGCAGTGCACCTCCCGGAGTAATCGTCATGTGGTCGCCGCGGCTCGGTACCGCGGTGTGCCTATAGACCGTCTTCCGGGATTTTTTGTGTTAGGATGATTCATGAAGCATCTTATTGGAATCGACGTTGGAACATCCGGTGTCAAAACGATTCTCGTCAACGAGTTGGGAGATCTTTTGGCTACTGCCTTCGAAGATTACCCACTCAGTACGCCCCATCCAAACTGGGCCGAGCAGGACCCTGCTGATTGGTGGCGGGCGACCATCAACACGACCAGGGATGTGGTCTCAGCTGCAGATGTCGACGCGGCGTCGATTTGTGGTGTCGCGTTGTCCGGGCAGATGCACAGCTCCGTCATGCTGGACGACCAGAACGAGGTCCTCCGGCCTTCGATGCTCTGGTGTGATACGAGAACAACCGAGCAATGCCGGTGGATTACTGATACAGTTGGTGAGGACCAGCTAAGTCGTTGGGTTTCAAATCCTGCCCTGGAGGGATTTACTGCGCCAAAATTGATCTGGGTGCGCGACCATGAACCAGACGTTTTCGCGCGAATTCGGCGTGTTATGTTGCCCAAGGACTATGTGCGATTTCGAATGACTGGTAAATATGGTATGGAGGTCTCCGACGCCGCAGGAACACTACTCTTCGACGTTCAGAATCGCTGTTGGTCGACGGATATGATCGGAGCCCTTGGCCTATCGGAAGAAATCATGCCACCCGTCTTCGAGTCAATTGATATATGTGGTGAGATCACCGATTCCGTGGCAGAGGTAACCGGGTTACGGGCTGGTACTCCGGTCGTTGCGGGTGGCGCTGATAATACCTGTGGGGCGGTGGGTACTGGAATTGTCTCGCCTGGACTTGTGCTGGCCAGTCTCGGTACCTCCGGCGTGGTCTTTGCACACACTGATGATGTAAAAGTAGACCCCGAAATGAGAGTTCATAGTTTCTGTCATAGTGTACCGGGTAAGTGGTACCTAATGGGAGTCTCCTTGTTTGCCGGAGGTTCACTGCAGTGGTTTCGGAACAATCTGGGGCAGCTCGAGACTGTGACAGGATCTCTCTCCGGACTGGATCCCTATGAGCTGTTGACCCGCGAGGCGGAGCAGGCACCAGCGGGGAGCGAAGGTCTTGTCTTCCTACCCTATCTGATGGGCGAAAGGACGCCTCACAAAGATGCCAACGCTAAGGGGGCCTTCGTTGGTATCACCGGAAGACATGAGCGCAGTCACATGGTCCGTGCGGTAATGGAGGGCATAACCTTTGCCCTGCGCGACTCTCTGGAGATCATGCACGGACTCGGCCTCGAAGTAGAACAGATAAGAACCACGGGTGGAGGCGCACGCAGTAAACTGTGGCGTCAAATACAGGCAGATGTATATGGTGCAGAGGTGGTTACAGTCAATAAGGAAGAGGGGCCTGCATTCGGCGCAGCTGTGCTGGCAGGTGTTGGTACAGGTCTGTATCCAGGCGTTGAAGCTGCCTGCGAAGAGTTAATCAAGATAGAGACCAGAACCGAACCGAATTCTTCAGATCAGGCGAGGTATGAAGATCAGTACGGCATTTTCACGGGCCTGTATCCCGCACTCAAACCTAGTTTTGATAGCATTTCTGAAATCGTCAAGAATGATACTCGATAAGTCGCAACTATAAGGAGCTTCCGTTGAATATTCATGAATTCCAGGCAAAGGATATCTTTGCAAGATTTGGAACGCCCATTCCTCCTGGCAGCGTCGCCCGTACCGCGACAGAAGCTAAAGAGATCGCGGAGGAAATCGGAAAGACCGTGGTCGTAAAAGCTCAGGTGCATGTGGGAGGTCGGGGTAAGGCTGGTGGCGTCAAACTCGCCGAGACTCCCGATGAAGCATTTGAGAAGGCCGAGCAAATCCTCGGGATGGACATAAAAGGTCTCACCGTCAAACAAGTCCTCGTAACGGAGGCCGTCGATATCGCGCACGAGGCCTATGTTGGCGTCATTATGGACCGCCAGACCAAGCGCCCGGTATTTATGGTGAGTGCCGCTGGAGGTATCGATATTGAGGAAGTGGCCCGTGACACTCCTGAGAAAATCCATAAACTTGCGGTCGACCCATTCCTTGGATTGCTTCCCTATCAAGCACGGGATCTGGCCTTTAAGTTATACGACGACCCCAAAGTCGCCAATCAGGCCGCTCGTGTCCTGACGCAGCTCTACCTCTCTTTCATGTCGAGCGATGCGTCACTTGCAGAGATCAACCCTCTCGTGACGACCCCCGATGGCCGGGTACTAGCGGTTGATGGTAAAATGAACATTGATGACAGCGCGCTCTATAAACAACCGGATATTGAGGAAATGCGCGACCCGGATTCTGAGACCGCCGCTGAAATTGAGGCCCGAAAAGCAGGTTTGAGTTTTGTCAAGCTTGACGGTGATATCGGTTGTGTTGTGAATGGAGCGGGACTTGCCATGGCGACCATGGATCTTGTCAAATACTATGGGGGGGCGCCAGCAAACTTCCTTGACATCGGTGGCAGCTCCAATCCAGACAAAGTCGTCTCTGCCATGAATATCATTACGTCAGATCCGAAGGTTAAGGCAATCTTGTTTAACATCTTTGGTGGCATAACGCGGTGCGACGATGTAGCCAACGGGATCGTTTCGGCGTTGGCTACCATCGCCAAAGGCCCCGGCGGTCCCCTCAAACTACCCATTGTAATCCGGCTTACGGGTACCAATGAGGAAGAGGGGCGCCGCATATTGAACGAGGTTGAACTTGTAGCCTCAGATAACATGGCGGACGCTGTGCAGCAGGCGATTTCACTTAGCCAATCATAAACTGGGCTATCATCACGACCCGAGTCCGATATTATCAGAGTCACTGGATGGAGAAAATATATGAGTATACTTGTAGACAAAAACAGCAAGGTAATCGTTCAGGGAATCACAGGACGAGATGGAAAATTCCATACGCAGCAGATGTTGAGTTATGGCACTAAAATCGTAGCTGGAGTCACCCCGGGTAAGTCAGGCCAGAACGTTGAAGGGGTACCGGTTTTCAACACGGTACAGGATGCCGTTCAGGAAACGGGTGCTGATACTTCCATTATCTATGTGCCGCCGCCCTTTGCAGGTGATGCGATTTACGAGGCTGCGGCTGCCGGTGTTGGATTGATTATTTGCATTACGGAAGGGATTCCAGCGTTGGAAATGGTCAGCGTATACGCCCAGCTTCAGAATACGGACTCGCGTCTGATCGGCCCGAACTGTCCAGGTGTGATCACGCCCGGGGAAAGCAAAGTGGGTATCATGCCCGGACATATTCACAAACCAGGGCACGTGGGGGTTGTTTCCCGCAGTGGAACCCTGACCTATGAAATCGTGCACCAGTTGACCTCTGCCGATATCGGTCAGTCCACCTGCCTGGGAATTGGCGGCGACCCCATCATCGGAACCACATTCATTGATGCATTATCGCTTTACGAGGATGATCCTGATACGCATGCGGTGGTCATGATCGGCGAGATCGGTGGATCGGATGAAGAGAAGGCTGCGGACTTCGTAAAATCACACATGAAAACACCCGTTGTGGGCTTCATTGCGGGTCGAACAGCTCCCCCTGGAAAGCGAATGGGGCATGCGGGCGCTATTATATCAGGTGGAACTGGAACAGCGGAGGAGAAGATCTCCGCATTGAATGCTGCCGATATACCTGTTGCGGACCGATCCATTGACGTAGTCGAACTCGTACGGGAACGCCTTTGATCATTGAGATTTTCCTCTTGACAGCAATGGTCCGCATTCATACTATAGGTGGCCTTTCGGCGCAGGATATTTCAGACGGAACAGGTCGATAGACCACGGACGGGGAGCAGGCGCAGGTGATAGCCATTTCTATTGAAGATCTTGAAGACGGTATACATGTGATCGAGACAGATACCGATTCTTCCGAGTTGACATTGCTTCCAGAGGAAGGACGGCTCTCCTCTCCCATACATATTTCGTCCAAAATCACAAAGGTTGGGACGGA
>JABIQT010000557.1 GCA_018667995.1 Candidatus Latescibacterota bacterium | reverse complement strand
GGGGTTCCCCGGTATGGAATTCTGGCTGCGGGCACCAACTCCGGCCATTCGGCAGTGTGCTGAAGCCATTCAAGGTATGCTTTCGGAGAATCTTGGTATTACCGTCCAGATCATTCAGCAGGATATGCCGTCCTACATGGACCGGATGTACCAGTGGGACATACCAGCCGGCATGATACGTTTCGGGCCGGACTTCCCAGATCCGCACAGCAACCTTGGCATGTTGTGGCGCTCCCAGTCGCGTGGTACAGCTCGTCATGACTGGAACAATAGCCAGTTTGATGACCTCGTGGATCGAGCCGCTCGGACCATGGACCCGAATGAACGTCTGTCTCTGTATGATGAATCACAACGGATTTTGTCGGAAGACGTGGGGGCGGTCTTCATTTTTCATGAGATCGTGTCTGAGCTTCGAAAGCCTTGGTTGAAAGGTGTGGCGAGATCCAAATATGGAACCTATTCATTTCCGTATCTGACAGAGATCTATATTGGTAGCGAAATCTTAAGTCCTTAATGGCGAGGAGGAATTGTGCGCCCAGTTGTGTTTATTCCCGAATTTATCCATGCAAGCGGCCGACAAGCGTTATCGATTGAATGTGACCTGGTTACGCCCTGGAAAGAGGGCACCTCAATTATGGACGTGCCACAGTCTGATACCGAGCATCGTGCCCCACTTTATGAGGCAGATGCCGTCATTGTGCGTACGTTTACCATCTCTTCCGAAGACATGCAGAGATCACAGCGATTGCGGGCGATTGTGAATCATGGGGTCGGAGTCGACAATATAGATCTCAAGGCCGCTGCAGAGCACGGTATACCGGTGGCTTACACGCCAACGGGAAACACTAACGCGGTTGCCGAGCATGTTGTGGCCCTAATGATGGCATTGTCGAGGCGAGTGGTTCCAGCGCGTCAGGCCCTGATCGAGGGACAATTCAACAGAAGGAATGAGTTCCAGGGCGCAGAGGTAGCAGGCAAGACGCTTGGTATTATTGGTATGGGCCGCATCGGTCGTCAAATAGTAAAGAAAGCGTTGGGATTGGATATGAAGGTGATCGCTTACGACGCGTTCGTGTCCGCCAGCGATTTTCCAGCTCATGTTCTCCGCAAAGAGAATATCTCACATCTACTCAGCGGCTCTGACTACATCACACTGCATGTGCCATTGACCGATCAGACACACCATATGATCAACCGGGAAACCATTGGGCTAATGAAGTCTGATGCGCGGGTAATTAATACCTCACGAGGACCGGTGATAGATCAGGAGGCCCTGCACGGTGCCCTGCTGGACGGAAGATTAGGTGGTGCGGCGCTGGACGTTTTCGAAGAGGAACCGCTTTCTGCACATCATCCGCTCAATGATCTGCCCAATACCATTCTCACACCCCACATCGCTGGGCTGACTGAAACGGCAATGGAGCGGATTTCGATGCAGTCCGCACAGGCGGTTCTCAATCTGTTGCACGGTCGGCCCGCCGAATTTCCTATTACAGATGAAATGGGATTCTAGTGCGAGGTCGTTGAGGAGAGTTTTGAGAACAGGTCTGTATATATTCCATCTCGATGAACACGAGTCGCGACACGAATAAGGTGTCTGTTTCGGTCGCGGCTCCAGGTGACGTCACTGGTCAGAATGGGACTATGAGTAACCACTGTTTCTACCCAGTTCTGGTTCACCAACCAGGCGACCGGCGCCAGATCCCAGATTACCTTGGATGCACCTGCGGACCGTAAGTCCCCGCTCCCGTAACCTTCGAAAATCTCATACAGATAGGCCCCGATATCTCCTGCAGGCCGTATGTGTTTGTCTAATTCGGCAAGAGTGGTGGCTAATGCCTCTGCCACCAGCAGACAGGGAAACAGTACGAGAGGCACTCCACAGTCGAATAGCACCTGTGATGCCGTGAGGTCTCCCTGAAGATTGAATTCTCGTGTGTGGTGCCAATGAAGGCTATGGCCGCCCAGCCACAGGACGACAATTCTGTCTTTAATATCTGGTGCCGCCAGAATAGCGGAGACCACATTTGTGATGGCACCGATAGCGATGATGTATAACGGCTGGTCAGTTCTTGCCCGTGCCCGTGAGATCAGATCATCGACAGCTGGACTCGACACGGGAGTTCGGTTGTCTTGCAGCCATGACATTGATCCTTTGAAGAGAAAATCGTTCGACCTGTGGCCCAGCAATGATAGGATCCGTTCGGCCTCTTCGTAACTTTTTGCCATACCATCAGCGGGCGAGTCGGATCGGTCATTGTGAAAAGGTGCGGCATAAATGGCTTGAACATTCATTCTCTGAACAGACATCAGCGCGTATACGAGCGCGAACTGATCGTCGATTTCATTGTAGGTGTCCGTATCGAGAACAACGTCCACCACGCCGTTAGGCCAGGTGATTTTGGATTCTGTTTGTGGCATGAGATGATTGCATTCAGGCACGGTGGGCCGGACCTTGATAGAAGTCTATTGAGTAGGGTCGTCAGGAATCGGCACTTTTTGACACCGAGCCCTGGCGATCAGCACGCATTTTAACGGCCTTGGCCAGCACGTCTCTAACCTCTTTAATGGTGAATGGTTTTGGCAATATGACATCCACATCACCGGCCTGGCGTTGTCCTGATGAGAAGTGTTTGCCCCATCCCGTTATCGCTACTACGGCTACAGAGGGATCCGTTTGTCTGACGACGTGGGCTACGTTCCAGCCGGACAGACCGGGCATTCCAATGTCTGTAAAGACGATATCATGCCTGTATTGCTGGAATAATTGGATACCAGACTCGCCGGATGAAGCAATATCGACATTGTGTTCATCTAACATTCGTACCATGAGTTCCCGGACCTCTATCTCATCATCGATCACAAGGACGCGTTGAGGCCGCACTTGCTTTTCAGCCAGTCGTGCGACAGTCTCAGGTGGCTCAGTTCGAGAGGGGAGAATTGTAGTAAAAACGGTGCCCTCGCTGGCGGTGCTCTCCACAGAAATGGCACCACCATGCCTCTTTATGATCCCGTGAGCGACGCTGAGCCCTAGGCCGGATCCCAAGGTTGGTCCTTTTGTCGTAAAGAATGGTTCAAATACTCTCGATCGCGTCTCCGGCGCCATGCCAGATCCTGTGTCCCGGACTGTGACTACGATGTCGTCTTCTCGTTCTTCGGAAGTAATAGTCAAAGCTCCGCCACCCGGCATCGCATCGACGGCATTTAGAATCAAGTTGGTATATACTTCAACAAGTTCCGGCGAGTTTCCGTTGACCGGAGGTATATCCGCCAGTTCAGTCACCACGTCTATCTGTCTGCTGGCCGAGTCGCTCATACCTGCCCAACGTGGTCGTGTTATACGGACAGCCTGCTCGATCGCATTGTTGAGATTAAGCGCGTGCATTGAGGCGCTGGCTTGGACTCTGGTGAAATCCTGCAGCTGCCTGGCTATTGACGCCCCTTGTTGAGCTGCTTGCGTAATGACCTCCAGATGCGATAGGAACGGCTTCAGGTCTGGTTCCATCGTAAGCAGTTCTGTATATCCAAGAATACTGGTCAAGATGTTATTGAAATTGTGCGCCACACCGGCTGCCAGCTCTCCAACGGCACGCAAGCGCTCGCTTTCTACTAATTGGGATTGTGTTTCCTGAAGCATCTGATAGAGACGAGCGTTTTCCAAAGCGACGGCCACCTGATCTGCCAAAGTTTGAATAATCTGTCGGTCTATATCAAGAAATGCGTGCCGACGCGTACTCTCTACGTTGACCACTCCAAGCACCCTGGATCCCAACCGCAGAGGTACCACTGCCGCCGAGTTGATAGATCGGTTTCCTATATACCGTGGATCGTTCTGGGCGTCTTCTACAATAATTCCTTCGCCGGACACAGCGACAATTCCTGCTATTCCATTTTGGCCTGTCTCCATCTTGGACGGCGTATCTGGATGATCTGTGACGCCGAAAAATGCTTTGACGACCAATTGATTGCCCTCCATGAGCGCCACACCCGCGTAGGAGTATTCCAGACGGTCTACTATGGCCTTCATTGTCCTTTCCAGCAGGTCAGGCACATCTTGCAGTGCCGTCAGGTCGGCCGCGAGCTCTGCTATGATGGATAGGCGTTTGACATGGATGCGGGATCTGTCATACAGCATGATGTTCTGAAGAGCAATTCCTACGAGACTCGCCATCACTTCAGCAAACTGGAGGTCGATATCGGAAAATGCATTGACCTTATCCTCGTGCATATCGAGGACCCCCAGTAACTCGCCGTCCCTGATTATCGGGACAATCATTTCAGACCTTGTACTGTCCTCAATTCCCGGAACCAGGAGGTATCGCGGATCTCTTGCCACATCGTTGGTTATAAGTGCCTTCTTGTTGGCCGCGACCCAACCTACGAGACCCTCCTCTCCAATTCGAAGTCTCAGTGGTTTAGTATCGAAATGCAAGACAACGTCTTGATCGTCTATGATCC
>JABIQT010000152.1 GCA_018667995.1 Candidatus Latescibacterota bacterium | reverse complement strand
GCATAGAAGGCGGAAACAGTCTCAATATCTTTTACGTGTAACATCACACGCATCATTCTCGGTATCATATGTTATTCCTTCACTAAAGAAATCGCGGTATCAGTTCGCTAAACTTCAGTGCTCCATGGTCGACTAAGCAGCTAACCAGTTACTTGAAGCGACTTTTCAAGCGCATCTACGACCGTCCTCTCCTGCCCTTTCTCCAAGTATGCACTTCCTATAATCACCATGTTGCCCCTGCCAAAGATCAAAACTGAAGGCTCACCCTCGTAGACGCGGATAGCAAGTTCGCCGCCGGAAATACCAAGCACGGTCTCATCTACAACCAGTCGCATACTCAATCCATCATCACTGGCTATTTCAATACCATTCCTGTCTTCGATCGATCGGCGGATGACAGATAGTTGATCCCGTTGCATGGACTCAGCCGCCGCCGGATCTTCTTCCAGAAAGTCCTTCAATGAAGCGAATAAACCAGCAAATTCCTCTTTGCCGACTTTCATTCCGCGACCAATTCTCATATTAGGGGAAGCGTGATATCTGCAGCCTTCTATCAACCATGATCTGCCCACGACCAGCCCTGTCGTCTGTGGGCCGCGCATGGACTTTCCACCGCTCGTAATAAACCCGTCAACTCCAATCGTTCCGGTGTAGTGCCACAGGTTTTCCTTGGGCGGAATCGCACAGGCCCCGTCAACCAGGACCGGGATCTTTCTTTCCCGGGCGAGATCCGCAACGTCCTGCAAAATAGGATCGGTACCCACATATTCCGTGAATAAGACGGCGGCGGTCCGATCTGTAAAGGCATCCGCAAACTGTTGCGGCGTTGCTCCGTCACCGTCTCCGGCATTGACGATGTGCCCTCCCACCGATTTAATGGCCGCGTCGGCCTCCGTTCCCCGCGCATACCCGGGCATGATCACCTGATTCCTCATGTCGCCGGTATGCGGTAGGCAGTCTGCCAGCTCTTCATCGGTCCCGGCGATACATGCGGCAAGCGACAGGGCTATCCCCGAGGCTGCCCCACAAGACACGAAAGCAGCTTCATTGTTGGTCATGTCCGCAATGATCTCACCAAGGCTGACCTGCAATTGCTCAATATTGACAAATTGCTGCGCCGCCTCGGCCATTGCCTTGGCTGCTGACGCACGCATGAGCGTACCACCTTCTCTCGTATAGTTTGTACCTTTCGCATTGATAAATGGGCGTACACCCATTTCCTCATAAATACCCATTTGATACGACTCCCCAGTTCTGTATGTGATATAACAACTGGTACTTGTGTGCGATGCCTAGCCAGTCGTTGATGTTTCCGATAGATATCTAGCCACCCACCGATCGCTGAGATTATCTGCTTGACGTCTGAGTCTGCGTGATCCGAACGAAACCGTTTTCGGCCTGGGAACCCCAAGAAAGTCCAGCATTTGAACAGCTGTCTCCTCATATGCGTCTACAAAATCCTCGTATACCACTTCAGTCCAGGCGAATCCACCATCTCTGAAGAATTGCCGCCATTCAGATTCGTGTGCCATCGTCTGTTCCATCGAACTACTGATGATGTTCGGGCGGTACACGAGTCCCTCGATACGCTGCGGAATCTCCTCTTCCCAGAACCACGCCGCACCTTGAAGAAACTTCATCCAGGAAACAGCCTGACGCACCTTGTCCCGTCGGGTTATGAGAATACATTTCACTGAGGGAAAGACCTCGGACAATAGCTCTTCATCCGTGAGATGTGTAGCTACACTGTCTCGCAGCTGGCATACGAAATCCTCCCAGTAAAGTCGCATCACTTTGGCGCCCCAGACACCATTTGGACCGCTTCCCACTTTCCGAACTCGTTCGAGATATTGATGCGCGGTTTGCGTATTCCACTGCTCATTCCACCGTTCCACGTGCATCGGCCCAAAATACTCATCGGGATTCCCAGCCAGTCCTGTGTTACGAAGAGCCTCACACAACAAGGTACTGCCGGATCTTGGCGTCGCGCATATCAAGTAATGTATCCCGGGGGCACGTAGCGTATGGGTCTTAATATCTATGGCATTTTTCATTCAGGGCCTTCATTTCTTCATGTAATGCTTCCGTCGAGCTACCGTGAATTTCTCAATAGCGTAACGGAGCATTGTTCTGGGTAGCATCAAGGCATGTTCGTCAAGAAACGCCTCCTCAGCTGCCAATTTCCGATTACCTATTTCCCGCAGCATCCAACCACAGGCTTTGTGGATCAGATCCTCGGTGTCGCCTATCAGAAGGTGACATATTTTGAGCGCGTCAGAGTAGTCTCGGTTCTTGATAAAATGAAAGGTAGACATGATACTAATGCGGCGTTTCCATAGATTCGGAGATTCCGCAAGTCGATACAGGGGTGTTCGATCTCGTTCACGAAGGTAACCACCCACAATGTGTTCTGCCGACGCATCGACAAGATCCCAATTATTGATGTACCGAGTATTGGCCAGATAGACGCGATACAGCCGCCTCTGCTCAGCGGCTGCTCCTGTCTTAAACAAGTTGACCATTAAGATAAGAGACAGGAGGCGGTCCTCATGGTATGGGCTCTGGAGCAGCAACTCGATATCGTCTATCTCAAGGTGTCTAAGAGATCTTGCCAAGGTTCGTAATACCGGAACACGAACTCCTCTGAAGATGTCGCCCTCTCCGTATTCTCCCGGACCAGTCTTAAAGAAACGAGCCGATATCTTCGCATGATCGGAATTGCTGAGTAAACTCAGCTGATGTTTGACATCTTCAACTTTTTCCATTTGCGCACATTCCAGTAGCTCTCTCATTGAAATAAAAACGATAGTCATGAGGGTGTCTTCGGTTACCACCTCAGGTGTATATTAATCAAATAACCTCCCAACGGGAATCACGGCAAGTTGAGAAACACTCGGACTACCTCAATGTGTAAGTCCCAGAGCTTATCCGTTCCTATCATACATCCAGGTATTCATGAAATCTGTCAGACCGAAAAAACTGGACACGGACTGATAGATCGGTTATGTCCACTATGCGGCATGAGCCCCGCCTGCGTATACTTCCCCCCGCTATGGTTGCTGCTTGGTATTGACCGCACACAGTAATACATCCGTAGCGACCCTACTTGGCAGTTTGCTGGAAGGATCCTTCCCTATGAACGATACACTGGCCGTCATCAAACCTGAGTATTGCATCGAATTGGAGCGCACCTATGCTTTCCCAATAGAGGCCGTCTGGAAGGCGCTCACGTCCTCAAATGAGATCTCCGACTGGATGGGATACGAGGCTTCGCTGGAACAACGTATCGGAGGAAGGATATTCGTCGACTTCAAATCGGAAGGATCCATGGAAGGAATCGTATGCGAGTGGGAACCATATAAGGTATTTGCCCACACCTGGAACCTATCCGTGGTGAAATGGGAACTGCAACCGGACGGCGAGGGCACCCACCTTCGTTTCACCAACTCCCACGCCATCCCTGAAATTGTGGTAGGATTCGCTGCGGGCTGGCATGCATTCATTGACCATCTGGGTCCTCACCTGGCAGGTGATTCCGTAGCGGACCGGTTTGATGAATTGATGAGTGTATATGAGAATAGGTATGACCAGTTGAGCGTCGCTTGCGACAGCTGACCTGGCTCCGGAACCTAAGAATACCACCAATGACCACATTCCCCGGCTGCGCATCGTGACCCAAGCACAAATTGACAGGCCTTACCATATTGAGCAGTTAGCGGGGCTCTGCCGTGCATATCCACTTCGTCGCAAAGTCCTGATCACACCTTCACTTCAGACGGGTGCAAACCTTGCAGCCGCATTGGCCTTTAGCGGCACGTCCTGGCTGAACATCGAAAGCACCACCGATTTCGACCTCGCGCTGGGGACGGTTGCTCCAAGAATGCGCGATGAAGACATCATTCTTCTGAAGCCTGACAGGATGCTGCTCGGACTTGAGGAAATGCTTCAGGATATCCTGATCCATTCTGAGGACAGCATGCTGTCCCGCATAGCCTTCACGCCTGGTTTGATCCGATCCTTTCAGCGGTCTATTCTGGCCATGAGGCAGGCTGGACTGCCTCCGGATGCCCTCGACGAAGCGGAGCTGGAACCAGCCAGAAAAACGGTATTGACGAAGCTATATCAGCGATATGTGGAGTGGCTAGTGGCCGAAGGCCTCGCCGACGATGCGCGGGTCTTCGAGCTGGCCAACGAGACTCCTGTAGTCGCTAACGTGGACACCGTCTATGCCATCCTAGATGAAACGCCCCTTTCCGCTCTAGCCTACAGACATGTCAAACGCGTAGCAGGTTCTAAACTATACCGCATCGGTAGATCTGATTACGGGACGGTATCTCCAGCCAGCTATGCACTCGTCCGATTTCCTGACGCCCCATATCCTGAGACTCGGTCACAATGGACAGGGGCCGGTGCGGCTCTCTTCGCACAAGGACTGAAACCGGAGAGTGACCCGCCAGAATTACTCCGGGCCCTGGGTACCGAGAACGAAGTCCGTGCGGTACTCCGAGATGCGCTCACGCGGAATCTCCCACTGGACCAGATTGAATTGGTCTACACGGCCGAGAGTACCTATTTGAGACTTATCTACGACGCCGTCGAACGATTTGAATTGGAAGCCGACTTCGCCGTCGGCGTACCCGTGACGCTGACGCGACCAGGGCAGGCCATCATAGGATTTCTACGCTGGTGTGGATCTGGCGCAGAGGCACGGGAACTCGTGAGTCTCTGTCGTTCCGGGGCAATTTCATTACGGAGCGACGAGGCCTGGAAAGGCATCTCGCCTGCTACTCTGGCCACACTGCTCCAGCATGAACGTGTGACACGGGGTGTAAAGTCATACAAGAACATGCTGGCACGGCTAGAATCACGGCAGAATACGGCGCCAAAATCGCTACCGGGCGGAGTCATCCCCGACCAGAAGTTTGTATCGTCGATGCGGTCCCTGTTGGAGGAGTTACTCAGCAGAATTCCGGATACGGGCCACGTGACCATGGCCGAAGTATCGGCAGGATGCGTACTCTTCCTGGAACGATTCGCGGAAATACGCTCACCTCGGGATGCGGCAGCGCTGGAATCATTGGTGGATCGGCTTACGGAAATCGCCGATGCGGTACCTACGGAAGCAGCGGCGAGTAAGCAGATTCAGAATCTGGCGGACCTGTTGAGGATACACAAGGTAGGCGCTTCGACGGCCCGGCCGGGTAGCCTGTACGTGACGCCTTTAGAGCGGTCCGCTTATGTTAATCGGCGACATCTCTACATTGTCGGTATGGATGAAGGCGTATTCCCGGGAGGTGCGGATGAGGATCCTGTTCTCCTGGATCACGAACGCGAACACCTGTCTGGCGAGCTCGAACTGCAGCGCCTCCGCCCAAGAGAGCAGACCTGGCATCTCATACGGGCGTTAGGCATGGCCGGAGGGCATGTGACCCTGCTGGCTAACAGCCGACATCTGGCAGACGGACGCGAGGTTTATCCCTCGCCGCTTTTTCTACAAGCAGCAGACGTGCTCACAAACGGTCATCCGGAACTTATCCCGACAGTTACCGGCATTCCGGAAGACTCGGTGCCTCTGGACAATGCGGAAGCGATGTTGCCTTCTCGTACACGCAGGGACTATCAGAATTCCGTGGGGGATTTATTTCCCGATATGGCTCACGGTCAAGCCGCAGAGACAGCTCGCGGCTCCCAGATGTTGACAAGGTTTGATGGATTGGTTGAAAATGCCAATCTGAACCTCGATGCATGGAATGGATCTACGGTACTATCTCCCTCGCAACTCGAAACGCTCAGTAGCTGTCCATATAGATACTTCATGCGCTATGTATTACGTATCGAGCCGCCTGCTATATTTGACGAGGACACGTCGCAGTGGTTGAGTCCTCCGGAGTTCGGTGCTTTGCTCCACGATCTTTTCTGTGAATTCATGCAGAAGATCACCGACCTCGGCGAACGCCCTGACACAACGGCCCACACTGAATTGATCCAATCACAACTGGAAAACCAGATATCCGCACATCGAGATAGAATACCCGTGCTGCAGGATGCCGCGTTCAAATCGGACGTCAGGCGTCTTCGGGCCGCGGCGAATCTCTTCCTGGCCGCGGAAACCACCCGAACCGACGTGGAACCGGTCGGTTTTGAGGTGAGTTTCGGCTTCGGCGAGCGTGGAGATCTCAGGAAACCAGATCCGGTCATCCTAAGTCTATCGCCCGATATTACCCTGGCTCTCAGGGGCAGCATAGATCGTGTCGACCGGACCGCCAGCGGATTTGAGATTTGGGACTATAAGACCGGATCTTCCCGATCTTACTCTGACGACGACCTGCTCAATAAGGGATTGCACCTTCAATGGGCGCTCTACGCCTTCGCCATGGAAAATATACTGGGCGAAAGAGATGCAGAATGCCGCATTGAAAAATCGGGATACTTCTTCATCAGCGAAAGTGAACATGGTCGTAGAATTGGCAGGACACCACCCTCTCACGGAGCTGTTGCGCATCTGCTGGAGCCGCTGGTTACTCTGGTGTCTAAGGGAGGTTTCTTCAGAGCGACGCACGGAGATCCTTGCCGCTTCTGCGATTATGCACCTGTCTGTGGCGATGAGATGAGAATAAAACCAAAGGACTTTCCGGACCTGGAAGTGGAAACCCACCCAGATATCCGAGAGGCCCTGGAGAGGCGATTGAATGGCTGAACAGCTCCTAGCAGAACCGATATTGGCTGATCAGGCAGCCCGCGATGCCATCGACCGGAACCCCGGGCAGAACATGGTCGTCGTCGCTGGCGCCGGGGCAGGTAAGACCCACGCCCTCGTGGGCCGCATGGTGAGGATGGTCACTACCGGGACGACGGATGTTGAGCATATCGCCGCCATTACCTTCACGAGAAAGGCAGCTGGCGAATTACGGGCACGCTTTTATGCCCGACTGCGGGCAGCACGGACAGATGCCACGGGAGATGACAGAGTGCACATCGATCGTGCCCTCGAGTCTTTCGATCAGTGTTATATGGGCACCATTCACTCCTTCTGCGGCCGAATTCTACGTGAGCGACCGGTAGAAGCGGGTTTGCCTCCAGATTTCACAGAGATCGAGGGCCGGGATGAGATGGTGTTGCGACGTTCTGCTTGGGACAGGTATGTGCAGAAGATCATTCGCGAGGACGATACAAGAATTAGTAAAATGGAGGAACTCGGGTTGGAGATGGAGGATTTGTACACCTTCTTTGTGAAACGATCTGAGTACAGCGACCTCAATCTGAAAGCCACCAATGTGCCCCAACCGGACTTGGAGACACCGTTCAAGGCGGCTGAGATACTAATGCGGGAGATCGTAGACAACCTACCTCGGGATCTCCCCAAAGGTCCGGATGATTTCATGAAGTTCCTGGACCGAGTTCAACGATATCTCGAATACAATGACGTCGAGACTCCTGCGGACCGAGCCCGATTCCTGAAGATGTTCGCGGCCAAGGCCGACATCAAGAATACGTTCTGGGGCGAGCAGAAAGCCTATGCCAAGGTCCTGCGGGACGATATTATCCCCACATTCCAGGAGACCGTCATTGAACCAGCACTCCTCAAATGGCGGCAACACGCTTACGAGTACGTAGCATCCATTGTCGATGATGCGATGTCCACTTACGACACCGAACGGCATCAGTCCGGCATTCTCACCTTTCAGGACCTGTTACTGAAGGCGACGTCGCTACTCAGAGAATTTCCAATAGTAAGGCGATTCTTCCAGCAGCGTTATCGCAGCCTGCTGGTTGACGAATTTCAGGATACCGACCCTATCCAGGCCGAGATGGTGTTCTACCTTTCCGGTGATGATCACAATGAAAAAGATTGGCGTCGATTGAGACCGCGACCGGGCAGTCTATTCGTGGTCGGAGATGACAAGCAGTCCATCTATCGGTTCCGTCGTGCGGACATGGATATCTTCCGTTTCGTATCGGAACGAATCATCGCCACCGGCGGAATTCACCTGCAGCTGTCCACCAGTTTTCGATCTTTTGATGGAGTCTGTGACTGGATAAATTCAGCATTTGAAGCACTCAGCAGCGACAGTCTACCCGAATTCCAGGCGGAATTCACGCCGCTTATCAAACACAGAATCCGGCCGGAGCCAGTTCCCTGCGTATGCAAACTCACCGTAGAAACCATCAAAGGGCACAATCGAGCAGCCATTGCAGGAATCAGCGCCGATCGAATCGCAGATTACATCGCCGGTGCCATTGCACAGGAAAAGGAGCCTCACGATGGCTCGGGCCAGTCGGAACAGATCGCTGCCTCACCGGGAGATTTCCTGCTCCTCACGCGGACCCGTGGACAGCTGGCACGATATGCAAGAGCCCTCGAAGAACGCGGCATTCCCTACGATATTTCCGGTGGAGGTAGACTGGGCGATAACAAATATGTCCGGGCAGTCACAGATCTGATCGAAGCCGCAATCTGGCCAGACAACGGAGTGGCTTTGGCCTGCTATCTTCGAGGCCCCCTGGTGGGGCTCGGAGACGATGAATTATATGACTACCGGCGTTCAGGCGGGCGTTTTGACCATCGCGTTCTTCCGGCTGAGTATGATCCGATGTCCGATCATGGCCGCCTCGAGCGGGCGATGAAGCGTCTGGAGAGAACAAGGGATTGGATGGCGACGAGATCACCCGCCACGGCCGTATCACTGATCATGGATGACCTGGGTGTCGTGGCGTACTCGGCTGGAGCCAAGTCTGGCTCCAGCAATGCCGGGAGTATGATTCGTCTACAAGCCCTGGTGCACGCCTGGGAGAACCGGGATATGAACATGGCGCAGGTTGCAGCCGAGTTGGTGGAGCTTGTGAGCGACCCGGAATACACCAGCGAAGAAATGACTTTGGAGGCCGGTTCCGAGGACGTAGTGCGCATTATGAATATCCACCAGGCTAAAGGGCTTGAGGGGCGCGTTGTATTCCTCTGCGATCCGAAAGACAGTGCCGCGGATAAGTTTGAACCCGATGTACATGTGTCTCGGTCCAGCGCTGTCCCGTACCTGGCATTGCCGGCATATCGCCCTAAGGGGCCCTACGCCAAAGAAGTCGTAGCTGAACCAGTCGGGTGGGCTGATGATTCGGAGACTGAAACCAGGTTTTTGGCCGCTGAAAATCTGCGCCTGCTATATGTGGCCGCCACCCGCGCCCGTGATATGCTCGTAGTCTGCCGTTACGCCGGCTCGGACGACAAGGGCCCATGGACCCAATTATACCCCTTTCTGGAACAAGTACCCGAATTGGACTACGCCGATCCCCAACCGACGAAAGAACCCGTTTCTCCGGCTCCCGATTGGCATGCTATTCGCCATTCGACGGAGAAGAGCTGGCGTGCCGTGAAGGAAGCCACATACGCCATTTCCGCGGTTACCAGCGAGGGACCAGAGACCGAGTCACTGGCATCGCTTGGTGGAGGTAAAGGCAAAGACTATGGCACGATGATTCATGATCTGTTTGAACTGGCTGTAACGGGGCGCATGCCGAAGGACGAGCATAAACTCGTTCACGAGATGGCTGAAGATGCCGGCATGGATGAGAGCCTGGCTTTGGAAGCGGTGACAGCGCTCTCAGAGTTTCGCGAATCGGCCATATGGGCAGAGCTCACGTCATCTGATAGTGTGTTTGCCGAGACACCTTTTGGTGTGGCAAGAGAGGACCGCGGGATCGCGACGTTGATGCGAGGGAGAATTGATCTCATATATCGGGTTGGCGGCGGTTGGAAAATGGTGGATTATAAAACGGATGGTGCACAGGATTCCGAGACTGTAGACGCTCTGACTGTACGCTACGGACCCCAGGTCACACAATATGCAGATCACTGGCAGAATCTGACAGGGGAGGACGTTCTGCAAAAAGGCCTTTGGCTAACCGACATCAGTCAATACGTCCCTATCCCATAGCCCCCACATTCAGCAGCGCGAATGAATCTGTTACGAGAGATTGCTGAGAGTCACCAAAGTCTTGACCTGTCTCGTTGATGTTTCTATATATCCCCCATACCATCAAACTTGCAGACGAGGGACTCATTAATGCTGCACACTGTGATAGCAGCGAAAGCCCTTCCTTGCGATTCAGGAATTCACTACAGATCCTGATTCCCGGCTAACGACCCACAGGACATTGACAGGTAGCTCAGCATGAAACGATTTGAAACGGTTGACGCCTATATTGAGGGGCATCCGGAATGGCAGGATGCGCTGGTGAAATTGCGCACCATCGTAAATGAATCCGGTCTCAATGAAACGGTAAAATGGGGTGGTCCCTGCTACACCTCCGGTGGCAAGAATGTAGTCGGTCTCGGGGCGTTTAAGTCCTACGTAGGCATATGGTTTTACCAGGGCGCACTGCTGAAGGACCAACTCGGGGTGCTGATAAATGCACAGGAGGGAACGACGAAAGCACTACGGCAATGGCGATTTCAATCGGCCAAAGAAATAAAAGCCGCACCCATTAAGGCATACATTGCCGAGGCGGTAGAGAATCAGAGCAAGGGAAGGATGATTAAGGCTGACCGAAAGAAGCCATTGTCTATTCCAGATGAGCTGGCACTGCTGTTCGCACGGACACCGGAACTTGGCATCTGCTTCGAAACCTTAACGCTATCGAAGCAACGGGAGTACTGCGAGTACATTGCGACCGCAAAACGGGCAGCGACAAAATCAAGCCGCATCGAAAAGATCACTCCCATGATTCTGAAAAAACAGGGCCTGAACGACAAATATCGATAGCTGTCGCCGCTCCGCGGCCGACACGGATCCGAAACAATAAGGAGTTACTCATGCTTGCCATGATACTTGCCGCACTACTTGCCGCACCACAGGCAACAAACGCGATCGATATTCACGAGCGATTGCTCACGCTGCCCGACGGAAATATACTCCGCTATACGATTGCCGTACCAGCGTCCTATACCGGTGATCAAGCTGTCCCCCTCGTTCTTGCTCTGCACTACGGCGGCTGGGAGCCTGAGGACAATTCTCTCTTCTACGGAAAAGGGGTCTTACTCCGTCTCGTCGAACCCGCACTTTCTGAGCTCGGAGCCATCATCATAGCACCCGACTGCCCCGCCGGCGACTGGACTGAAGCCTTAAGTGTTCAGGCAACGTTGGCTCTACTGGACCACACCACAGGCCTGTACAATATCGACCAGTCGCGCACGCTCGTAACCGGCTACAGCCTCGGCGGCAATGGCACCTGGCATATGGCACAGCACTACTCGGATAGGTTCAGAGCGGCCATACCGATAGCTGCGTCCCCACCACTTGGCGCAGCCGACACCTTTCCGACCATCCCCACATACGTGATTCATAGTAGGGCCGACGAAGTAGTACCCTTTGGACCTGCGGAAGAGATGGTCGGATTACTAAAAAGCAGGGGATTTCCAGTGGCCTTCCTACCGGTTGAAGAAATCACGCACCATCAAACGGTACTGATGCGGGAACATCTCAGATCCACTATTCCCTGGATAAAACAGATTTGGGGCAACTGAGCCTGCTACGACGGCAGGAATGTAGGTGGTGTGGTTACTACTCCGGAGAATGTAGACCGATGTGGTTTCCTTCGGAATCCTGGAAGATGGCTATGAAGCCTATTTCATCAGTGACCTTAGTCTTGGGAACGACCAAAGAGCCTCCCGCACCATCCACACGATTCAGCACCACATTCAAATCTTTACCACCATTCAGATAGATCCGCACTCCATCCGTGTTGGGTTTGGTGCCCTCTTCATTCGTTATTCCTCCACCCACGCCGCCATTTTCCATATCACTGGGCAGTATTCCCATTTTGGTCGGTCCCATTTCCCAAATGGGCATTTCATAGTCGAAAATTCTGCTGTAAAAGGCGTGTGATCGGTCAAAATCCTTTACGGGTATTTCAAACCAGTTGATTGCATTGGTAATAGCTTCCATGGTTTCGCTCCTGTAGGTAAAATCGATGTATGAATTATTACGGGAATAAGAAAATAGAAATGGAGTGCGGATCTGGGAGGTTCCCGCAGCTCAGTTCCGCCCTTTTCGGCTGCCTATTGCGCCCCATACCGTTTCTCGGCGCGGGCCCTCGCAGCGGCAGCGACTTCCTCCCGATTTTTCGGCACGGATGAGGTGACCAGACCTGCCAGCAAACTGGCGGTCGCGGCCGCAACTTCATCCACTGCCCGATCGAAAACATCCGTGTTCACCTGTGCAGGGCTCCTCGTGCCACTTATCTTCCGAACATATTGAACCGAGGCCTCACGAATTTCGTCGTGGCTGGCGGGCGGATCAAAATTGAACAATTGCTTGATGTTTCTGCACATGGCATACCCTTTCCTGGGTTGGACCAGCCCCGTGCCAGACTAGTCATCTATCGAGATCAACCTGAACCCGCAGATATCTCCAGCGCTCCACGTTCACGAAGAACTTCCGCGACCCAGTCGTTGCCGCTTTTGAGTGCGGTAGTGAGCGGCGAGTCGCCTACGCGCCTCACGTCGTTGATGTCTGCCCCACGATCCAGCAACAGCCGAATGGTCTCCACATACCCCGAGGGATTCGACTTACCGCAACTCGATCCACCCCACGCCACAGCGTGCAGGGCGTGAAGACCATGAATATCTGTGCCGTGGTCAAGTAAAAATCGAATCGCTTCGACGCGGGCGTTGTTGGCTGCCCAGGAAAGCGGTGTTGCGTACCATTGGGCATTGCAGACATTGGGGTCCGCGCCGAGGTCGATCAATCGTGCCATCAGTTGGATCCGCCCATCGTTCGCCGCATAGTGTAACGGCGTGCTGCCCATGACCAGCTTTTCAAAGGCAGAATCATCCCATTCAAGCGCGGCAATCTCGGGATGCCTCGTGAGGATGTCGAGAGCCTCCGCCTCGCGGGAATCATCATATCGTGTAGCGAGAAACCGGTACAGCGGACCATCTTCAGTTTCGCTCATGCCCTCATTCCAGTGTTCAATGGTACATGGAATCCATCACCCCAATGCGACAATTTCAGGATGATTCGTCGTTGCTTACAAATAACAGCGCCTCTCCGAGCAGCCCCGTCCACCTATCCTGGTCACGGTCCGGGATGACCACCCATTCCCGAAAAGTCCTCCCCGCCGGAGCAAAAGGACGCCCTGTACCCTCATCTATCAGCGCAGCCACGTGCTCCTTCGAGAGCTTGACGATTAGGTCGCCCGTCCTGTGATCGGCAGAGGCGAAGAATGCGCCGTTGACCCTCAGACATGGAAAGCCCATCATGGTGCCGCGAGACACAGTTTCGTCTTCGAGAAGGAGCTCAGTGACCTGGTTGAAAAACTCGGTATTGGGGTGGGTTTTCATAGAGGTTCTGCGCTGTCTTTCGCATATATATGAAGGTTGCCGCACTAGACCTGACAGACGGTTCGCAATATCCATGCGAGATAACGAACCTGTCAAGAATATATGCCTACCAATTCTCAAGCTGTGTGCAATTGGGCCGTACCAGTGATGGATATTTCAGACGCAAGTTCACTCTAAATGAAACGCTTGCCAACAGATGAGCCACGTGGCAGATTGCGCATATAACCCCTCGGCGAAGAAGACCTGACTCCATCGCTAAAGCACGTCATCAAGATGCTATTCATCTATAGAAAATAGAAGGAGTATCCATGGGAAACCCGGTTGTTCACTTTGAGATCGGCTGCAAAGACAGTGAGAAGACACAAGCATTTTACTCCGACCTGTTCGATTGGAAGGTCGAAGCCCACGGACCAGCAGCAATGATCACAACTGGAGGAACCGGCGGCATCGACGGCCATTTCACCAACTTAGGTCACGAACCGCACAACTACACACTCGTATACATGCATGTGGATGATATCGGAGGTTACATCAGCAAGGCCGAGGGACTGGGTGGATCGACAGTAGTACCCGAAACCGAAGTTCCTGGTATGGGTTGGTTTGCGTGGGTCAAAGACCCTGAAGGCACAACATTCGGTCTCTGAAAATCCCGATAGACCCAGCCATAAATCGATGACGGGCACGGACAACCCGCGGCCCATTCCCGCGAGACAAGTTTACCTGTTCAGAAAGGACATCTCCTTGGGATCGGTTACGGACCTGGCGGGAACGGAGACGATCATCGATCTGCACCGTACAATGGACCGGTATGCACGGTACGGCGTGGATCTGGCAAACACCTTCAGAGACGGGGTCTTCCGCAAGGTGCTTCCAACAGCCGAGGGGCCCCGCCTTATATCGATCTACACCTCCAACGCCGGCATTCAGCTGGATGTAACGCCACATCTTGACGACCTTGGCCCGGTAAAGAAGGCAGCGGAGAAGCTGATCGGCCTGTCATTTCCACTGGCCTCTTTCTATAAGTTCGCACAGAAAGATGCCGTGCTGGCTGAAATAACGAGCAGGAACCCCGGCTTCCGACCAACCTTGCACGTAGATCCGTTCGAAATGATTGTCGCGGCGATTACAGCCCAGCAGATCAATCTTCAGTTTGCATTCACGACCCGTAGTAGGCTCGTCCGGGAATTTGGCGAACGGTTGGAAGTGAATGGAGACATTTACTATGCTTTTCCAACACCAGAGCGGTTAGCAGACGTTCGTGAGGAACAGTTTCGAGAATTGCAGTTCTCGGGGCAAAAGTCGCGATACATATGTACGCTCGCCAGGAGTATCACCTCGGGTGAGACAGACCTTCAGGCGATATCCCGTCAAGATGACGATACGGTGGTCAAGCAACTCACCGCCTTACTCGGGGTGGGCAGATGGACCGCTGACTGGTTTCTGGCTCGTTTTCTTGGGCGTGGAGACGCCATCGCTGCTGGCGACCTCGCGGTGAAGAAATCGATCGAACGGTTCTATTTCAATTGTGAAAAGGTATCTGAAGGAGAGATCAGAGCGTTTGCGGCGCGCTGGGGAGACTATACCAATCTCGCAGTGCACTATCTGCTCACCTCG
>JABIQT010001104.1 GCA_018667995.1 Candidatus Latescibacterota bacterium | reverse complement strand
TATTGGCTGACAGGATTTGAGCTATCTTCTGATGTTTCGAAAACTCTTGTCCGTAGCATATAATGTTGTGGATGCTTGTAGACAAATACATCAACGTTTGAAATCTTCATTTTCGGTTCTCCCGTTAAACAGCGCCGACTGTCCATACTCAGCGTACATGTGCGTCAGCGGCATGTGGCGCACCAACGCCCTTATGCATGCGCATTAACTCTTTCTGGCGATCTGTCAGTTGCTCCTCCCACTCGGGCTTGAAACCGTCGTGCGGATCCAGCTGGAACATCAGCATGGATTTGCGGTAGTGGCCAAACATAGCATACCGATTTGTATCACTGGTATTCTGCCCACTCCCATGCCAGCATTGACCGTTAAAGAGCAAAACGCTTCCGGCAGGAGCATTGGATTGATGGTAGTGTCGGACCGACATTCCATCCGGCGGTCCATCCAGCCCACTCAGATGCGAGCCCGGTACCACACGTGTACCGCCGTTTCGAGCGCTGAAGTCCTCAAGCATCCAAACCGTGTTCATCATGACTGGGGATCGGAAATTCAACATATTACCAGGAATGTCACTATGGAAATCCTGACTCCCGTCTCCTGGGCGAACGATGCGGGAACTCAGACTACCCAGTACCAGAGATGGCTCAAGGAAATATTCAAGGATCGGTAGGATGACCGGATGGTCGATGACGTTGAAGAATAGCGGATCCAGCGAGGGTAAATTGAAAATACACAGTGACGTCGCGTTCCTGTTTGCGTAGTCGGCCTGACCGCTCGACTCCGTAAGACGAATTAGCGCTTCTTTATAGGTCTGTATCTCATCGTGATTCAGGACGTCGTGGACTAACGTAAATCCGTAAAGCTTGATCTCAGTCACTGCTTGGTCAAAAGGAGTCATTGGCATTAGATACCGTCATCCGCAAGATCATGGTGAAGGGTCAAATCAAGGAATCCGATCGAGATCAGCCAACCAGGCTGAAACCGATGCGTCGGACGGCATTCGCCAATCGCCCCTTGGCGAGATACTGGTCATCCCCACCTTGGGCCCATCGGGAAGGCAACTGCGCTTCAGCTGAGTGCGGAAGAATCGGGTAAGGTACTCCCGCATCCAGGTTTTGATGGTAGGCAGATCGTATTTGCCATCGAAAGCCTGAAAACACAGGCGGGCTATGCGTTTTGGAGAAAACCCGAATCGGATGAAATAGTAAGTAAAGAAATCGTGTAGCTCGTAGGGCCCGACCTTTTCTTCTGTCTTTTGTACGATCTCTCCGTCTTTGGGAGGCAGTAATTCCGGTGAGATTGGCGTATCCAGGATATCGCGAAGCACATGCCCCACATCGGGTTCATCCTTGAACAACTCGTCTGCTGTCCAGCCGATCAGATACGATATCAGCGTTTTAGGTATACTGGCATTGATAGCATAGTGACTGGCATGATCTCCGAACATCGTGCACCATCCAAGCACCAGCTCTGACAAATCTCCTGTTCCAAGCACGATACCATCTATTTTAGCCGCCGTGGTCAGTTCCTCGATCTTGCGCAACCACGCCTGGGTGTTCTCATAGACGATGTTATGCTTGTCCTCTGAATGATCGATGTCGCTGAATATCTGGCGCGTCACCGGTTTGATGTCAATCTCCTGGAACGTGGCACCCGTTGCCCGGATGAGTTGACAGGCGTTGTCATAGGTCCGATCTGTAGTGCCGAATCCCGGCATGGTAATCGCGTGTACATTCGATCTGGGCAGCTTGAGAAGATCCATGGTATGGACGGCTACATTCAACGCGTGTGTGGAATCCTGTCCTCCCGACACAGCCACCACCAGCTTACGCATATTCTCAGGCAGCGACATCAAGCGCTGCGCGAGGCTGGTTGACTGGATCATGAAGACCTCTTTGCACCGTTCATCCCTTGCGGCCGTTTCGTCGGGTACAAAGGGATGCGCCGTGATATGACGCTGGACAACTTGATAGATATCCGAGGCCCTCGGGCAATGGTCCTGCGATTCGGGACAGGTTACGTGCCGCCAGGAGGTATGGTAGTCAGACGCATTCTGTCGGAAGGAACTCTGATGGCCCCGCTCGTAAACGAGCGCTTCCAGATCAATATCAGCCACTGCGTGGGCGCCGCCCATATGGAATCGTTCTGTAGAGGTGATCAGATAACCACGATCTGCGATAAAGGCATGTCCATCCCACGCGAGGTCGGTAGTCGATTCTCCAAAACCGGCGGCGGCATAG
>JABIQT010000153.1 GCA_018667995.1 Candidatus Latescibacterota bacterium | reverse complement strand
TCAGTTCAGGGGTGGCACTGGACCGGTTTCAGTAATTGTGCCGGAGTTCTCTAATCCTTTGTGTGAGGTGTTTGCTGATGCCGTCAGGGAAGCAGGCTATCGCTGGAATCCCGACGTCAATGGCGAACGCCAAAACGGATTTGGGCCCATGGATCAGACGATCCGAAATGGCCGACGCGAGAGCGCTGCAACCGCTTACCTCAAGCCAGCCTGGCATCGGAAAAACCTACAAGTCGAGTGCAATAGCACTGTTTCGCGCATCCTGTTAGATGGTAATCGGGTTGACGGTGTGGAGATCATCTCGGAGGGTAGAAACAGATTAATCCGATGTCGACAGGAGATCATCCTGAGTGCGGGAGCGATCGAGTCTCCGAAACTATTAATGCTGTCTGGGATTGGTCCCGCCGAACATCTGCGCGAGCACGGCATTAACCTGATCCAGCACCTGCCCGGCGTCGGACGAAATCTTCAGGATCACGTCAACGTCAATATCCAGTACGAATGTACCCAACCCATTACCCATACCCCTCTGCTCAAGCCCTATCGCAAGGCGCTGGTTGGCCTACAGTGGCTCCTGGCCAATAATGGTCCTGGTGCAACTAACCATTTCGAGATTGCGGGATACATAAAATCCCAGACAGGAATAGACCGTCCAGATCTACAACTCCTATTCATTCCTTTGCTAGTGGATGAAAGTGGACAGGCCTCGGAACAGCCCCACGGATTCCAGGTTGCTGCGTCTCTGCTTCGCTCCAATAGTCGCGGCAAGATAGAACTAAAAAGCTCCCGACCTTCCGATCCACCTTCTATAGTTTTCAACTATCTGGAATCAGCACTGGACTACGAGGAATTACGTTGTGGAATTGAAAAGACTCGTGAAATTTTCCGCACCGACGCATTCATTCCTTACGTCGGCAACGAGATTACCCCGGGCGTATCGGTGTCAAAAAATCGCCAACTCGATCTGTTTATCCGGCAGTCCCTGCGATCCACCAAGCATCCCTGCGGCACCTGCAGGATGGGGCAGGATGACAGCTCTGTCGTAGATCATCAGGGTCGGGTACACGGAGTCAACGCACTGCGGGTGGTCGATGCCTCAATCATGCCTGATATCACCAGTGGCAATACCAACGCTCCGACCATCATGATTGCGGAGAAAATTGCAGACCATCTGCTAGGTAACACACCCCTCCCACCCGACCCCGGAGTGCCAAATAATGCCCGGCAATAAAGACTATGACGTGATTGTCATCGGGGCCGGGCACAACGGCCTGACCTGTGCCGGCTACCTGGCTAGAGCCGGACTGAAGACACTGGTGCTGGAACAGCGAAACCAGGTGGGAGGACTGAGTACAGAATATGAGTTCCTGCCGGGCTATAGGGCATCGATGCCAAATTCTCCTGGATCCCTTGAGCCCAAGGTAGTTGCAGATCTGAACCTCTCAAAATTTGGTTTGCGATTTATTCCACCGGATCCATCTCTGGTCGTACCGTTTCCCGATGGCAGAGCGATGGTCGCGTGGCGTGACCCGGAAAAGACCGCGCGTGAGATACGGAAGTTTTCCGATCACGACGTCAACGCATACGGAGAGTTTTTCGAATACCTCAATTCGTTCGCGAGAAAGATAGGCGTATCCCTTTTCAAGCCCCCGCCAACTCTCGCTGAGGTGGCCGGGCAGCTACAGTCTCCTGAAGATGAACAGGCATTTTCGAGTATCGTTCTGGGCAGCCTCAAGGATCTACTCGATGGATGGCTTGAATCCGAACAGCTCAAATCCGTGATTGCGGCGATCAGCGCTACCTCAAACCTTGCGGGTCCATATACACCAGGGACTGCTTACCTACTGCTCATGCGGCCTCTATCGCTGGCTTCGTCCCGTATCGATACTGTCCATGATCCCCGCAAGCAGTATCTGAGGGGGTCCACCGGATTACCGGTGGGGGGTATGGGAGCGGTCACCAAGGCGATGCACAAATGCGTTGAAGCGCACGGCGGTGAGGTGCGGGTTGGAGCTCGCGTAGTACGAATCGCGGAAAACTTCCAGGGTGTTCAGGGAATCGAGTTGGAAAACGGGGAATTTATCCGTGCTGGCTGCATCGCCTCAAACCTGCACCCGAGAACCACCCTCTCGGAACTGCTTCAAGATGGATCTGGGGAACCCGAATTCCAACTGGAAGTAGACAGACTTCCCCAACGGGGTTCCGCATTCAAACTAGCATTAGCCCTGGATGGCGTGCCGTCGTTTTCCGCCGCTCCCGCAGGACTCGAACGTGAGTATGCCAGTTGCCAGTTCAGGTTGGCCCCGAGCCTCGACTACATGGAGCGGGCTTATGACGACGCAAAGTATGGACGTGCATCGGAATCCCCCATCATCCTAGGACTAATACCTTCGTTGACCAGTCCGGAGATGGCACCCGAAGGAAAACACATCATGAGCTGCAATATTTGGCATGCGCCAGTAGAACTAGCCGAAGGTAGCTGGGAGACTGAGCGTGATCGCATGGCTTTGCGATGCATTGACATCATCAGCAGTTACATGCCTGATTTAAAAGACCGCCTGATAGATTACAAGGCATTGAGCCCGCTCGACCTGGAAAACGAGTTTGGCCTGCGGGATGCCAACATTATGCACTTGGATATGATGCCGTCGAAAATGTTCGGTCTGCGCCCGTTGGCTCACTGCGCGAACTACAGGACCCCAATCCAGGGGCTGTACCTTTGCGGCTCCGGAACATGGCCGGGCGGGACCGTAAGCGGTGTCCCCGGGCACAATGCCGCACAGGAAATCATCCGGGATTTTTCCGAGAATACAAAATGACAAACAAAGACATTGTATCGTTCCTCAACGGCCAATGGCCTCCTTCTGTAGAAACTCTCAACGGCCAAGCGATCAGTTTTTGCCAAGACACCTCCACTCTGGTTATGCATTTCGATACCGACGAACGCTTCTGTCACTCTGGGGATATTGTTCAGGGCGGCTATATATCAGGGATGCTCGATGCGGCTATGGCCTACGCCGCTATAGGCTTACCTGATCTTTGCACTGGGGTAGCGACTCTGGAAATGAAAGTGAGTTTCATGCAGGTTGGCCGAAACGGGAGGTTTACAGGCTCGGGTCGAGTTATTCACTCCGGGAGAAACATCGCCTACCTTGATGGAGAACTCCACCAGGAAGACCGACTGGTCGCCGCAGCAACCTCCACTGTCAAGCTTCTGCGATCTACCTGACGCGAGATAACATCAAGTTTGCTGGCGGTTTCCCATCCCTGGGGTCGGGGGTAATCTGGAAGGTATTCAACTGCATAGCGAGCAGCCCAAAATAACCAATCACCGACACCAACTCCACCACCTGTTCCAGCCCGACGAGTTCTCGTGTTTCAAAATACACAGCATCGGATACCTGTTTTTTCTCCAGCAACTCCTGGCAGAAACGAATGACGAGCTGATATTCTGAGGCAACTGAGTCTGGCATTTTCTGTTCCAGTATTCCTTCAATACATTCTATGGGCACATCCACATTTATCGCGATCGGCACGTGGGCATCCCATTCCACCGCATTCAACCAAAACCGTGCGGCGACAAGGATAGCCGTCTCCCGATATCGCGGATCCAGTTTAGTATTGAATCGAAGGACCGTCCCGAGCGCTTGGGTCGCGTCTGCGATTTCTGGTGCGTGAATGAGCGCATAGAACGGACCGCCGAACTTCCCCCGCGGTCCTGAAATGATTCCTTCGTAGATGTTTTCCTGGGCTACATCCAACGTACCCAGATCAAATTCTGGTAGTCTCGACACGATATCAGTCTTCCCTCAACGGTTGAGTACGACTCTGGTCAAACGGTAATCAACTGCATGCATTTTTCGAAGAACAAGCTATCGGCCCTCGCCAATGTCTCCAGCTCATCGAAGTGATCGTCCTTCCGAACGTCAAAGCGTTCCATGATGCGCTCATCGGTTCGATACTGGTTCGAGTAGTCATCTGACTGCCGCAGAAACTCGGCAGTCTCCCCACCGCCCACAGCCACCAATTGAGGTGCATTCGTGACCGGGGGGATATTGCACGGACTCTCCGCCCGAGCCTCCGCAATATCCATCTGAGGTCCTTCGTTGATCGAAGTGTGCACCAGCGGTTCAAGTTCATATAACCCTGAGATGGGTATACCGCCCCTGACCAGATCAGCAGGCAGGCTTGCATCCACAGATGGCCAATCCGTGGCCATCATCCTCGCAGTCAGGTGGCCCCCTGCAGAATGACCCGATATGAAAAGCTTGTCCCTAGCGAACCCAAGATCCGGCGCATTCTGCCAGACCCATGAAACCGCTTTCTGTATCTGGGGCGGAATCTG
>JABIQT010000155.1 GCA_018667995.1 Candidatus Latescibacterota bacterium | reverse complement strand
TGTATAGGGAACGCATATTCCGATTTAATGAGACCCGGTTTTAGGTCCGGCGAAGGACTGAGTGGCGGTGGAGAGTGTCGTCCATCCCAGAATATTCGATGTATCATGCCAGCTTCCCCTGGTCCCACCAGATTACGTACTTCTTCACCGTGTAGTGTAGAGACTACAATACGGACAGAATCAACTGCATCAGCGAGGTAGTAAGAGATGGGAGTGCCCTGCGATGGATTTGTTCCTGTGTAGGTCCCATGGCCCCTATATGAAGTTGTTTTCCAGAAATGAGTTAGCTCAAAATCTGGAATTGTGAATAGTTTGATCGAAGCTGCCGCAGCACTCTTATCCCATTCCTGCAGGGGAGACAGGTGGTCCAGAATCCATAGACTACGTCCATGAGTACCAACGACTAGAGCGTTGTCACGCGGATGGATCTTTATATCGTCGATCAATGTTGTGGGCAGGTTTGAGTTGAATTTCACCCATTTTCGGCCGGCTGAAAAAGAGACATGTAATCCGTGTTCCGTGCCGAGGAAGAGGAGGTCGGGGCGTTTGGGGTGTTCAACCAATGCGTTTACGGAGCCATCTAAAGGGAGTCCACGCATCAGAGCCGTCCATGTTTCTCCGGCATCCTGGGTCCCAAATACATATGGCCGAAAATCCCCGTCCCTGTGTGCATCAAACACCGCATACGCAGTGTTTACTGACCTCGCAGAGGCTACGACTCTACTGACATATGTGCCATTTGGAACATCTTGAATCTTCGAACCGACCTCCACCCATGTGGCACCTCCATCAAGTGTCAGCTGGACATTTCCATCGTCTGTTCCTATCCACAGAACCATGGGATCAACCGGAGATTCAGAAATCGTCGTAATTTCTCCGTAGGAGGAAACTCCATCATTTCTTGAAAGGGTTATGTTAGATCCCTTTACCCCCATGATGCTCAGTTCATCACGATTGACTCCTCGAGATAAGTCTTTCGTTCGACTCCATGACACACCCCGATCATGGGAAATAAACAGTCTGTTCCCTCCCAGATAGACTGTGCCAGGACGATGGATAGAAGCTAGATGCGGCGTTACCCAGTCAAAGCGGTAGTTCTCTCCGTCAGGTGCATATGGTCGGATATCGAGTATATCACCGGTCTCTGAATCTACCCTTGAGAATGTTCCGTTCTGTGCGCTCGAATAGACGTCCCTGTTGTTATAGGGATCGACTTGTTGATACATGCCATCACCGAAACCGATCTGTCTCCAGTCGTCATTCACTATCCCGGTCCATCGTCGCGTCGCGCTGGGGCCGGACCAGGAATGGTTGTCTTGCATGCCACCGTAGACGCGGTAGGGCTTTCGCATATCAAGGCCTATGGCGTAAAACTGTCCAATCGGTAGATTGTCATAGCGAATGAAGGTTTCGCCACGGTCCCAGCTTTCATGCAGTCCGCCGTCGCCGGCGAGATAGAGGTGCCGTGGGTTCTGCCGATCAATCCATAGAGCATGATGATCGGCATGTACTCCGACATCATAGGTAGGGCGGGTCGGCATGATCCGAAAGGTCTTTCCCCCATCCTCGCTCATATAAAACTCGGTGGCCAAAACAAATACCCGATCCTCGTCGGTTGGGTCCACCAGAATATGGCTGTAGTACATGGGCCGAGGATTCAGGTCGTTGACCTTGCCCCAAATGATTCCACCGTCATTCGATCGATACGTTCCAGGCGATCGGGCGTGCTCGATAGTGGCATAGAGTATTTCTGGGTTGGTCTGGGAAATCGCCAATCCAATACGCCCATTGTCGCCTTCGGGAAGCCCATCGACCAAGGCCTCCCACGAAACGCCTCCGTCTGTCGTTTTGAATATGCCGCTGCCAGGACCGCCCCCATTGAAGCCCCATGTGCGACGCATCCTCTGATAGGTCGCAGCGTAGAGAATATCTGGATTACCGGGATGCAACACGAGTTCTACGGCGCCAGTGAATTCATCAATGAATAGCACCTTTTCCCATGTCTGGCCACCATCGATAGTCTTGTACACGCCCCGAGCCGTGGAGCCGCGCCAGAGATTACCCAACGCCGCAACGTATACGACGTCGGGATTCGAAGGGTGAACCACAACCCGCGCAATATGGCGTGTCTCAGTCAATCCCCTATGGCTCCATGTCGTTCCGCCATCTTCTGATCGATAGACCCCGTTGCCCCAAGAGGTGCTCTGCCTGTTATTCTGCTCACCTGTGCCTGCCCAGATCACCTCCGGATTTGACGAACTGATGGCAATATCTCCAAATGTACTTACGGCCTGTCCATCGAAGATTGGCACCCAGTTGGCGCCTTTGTTTATTGATTTCCAAAGCCCGCCGGTGGCAGTTGCAAGATAGATCGTAGCAGGATCCGATGGATCTACCTCGATATCATGTATTCGGCCTCCCGCCACTGCTGGGCCGATAGAACGAAAAGCGAGACCCTCCAGTAAACGTGGGGGCTGTGCCTGTACCGAATTTGATACTGCTGCGAGAATCAGCCAAAACACGCACAGCCGAGCCGCATGCAAACTTGGGATTTTGAAGTGTACCATGCAGAAAACCTTGTATTACCAGATGTGGGTATGAGTTGCTCAGTTACGTAACAATGAAACACCCAGAATGAAATTCCGTCCGGGGGCATTGAGTCCGCTGGAGTGCTCACGGTAATTCTGATCAAGGACGTTCGTGAGTGCCCATTGAATTTGTGCATATTTACTTAATGTGACCGTGCCCCGTAAGTTAAGCGTATACCAGGCTGGAGATCCGCCCTCAGGTATTCTCAGGTCAAATTGATCTTCCGCTGAAAGGCGTTTCTGTTCGGCGGAGTAGCGTACATTACCCGAGACGCGGAATCTCGAGGCCACCCAATCGATCCCTGCAAGTCCATTCAGCGGAGGCATTGCTGTCAGGGGCTCTTGCCCTGTGGTATCTTCACCGTAAGTGTATCCCATATTCGCTCTGAGCGTGATTGGTCCGGAGACTCGAACCTTGAGATCCGCGGCAAGACCTGCAGTGAATGCCTTACCCGCATTTTCTTTTCGAAAGACCTGAAGTGTGTCCCCACCATCCAAAGCAGTGGGCGATCCATTCAGCAGTGCTGGTCTTCGGAGCAGGAGATCATGAATCCGATTGTAAAAGCCAATGACATTGGCCTGCCATATCCCGGTATCAATCTTCAGGCCACTGTCGACGCTCACTGATTTCTCGGGTGATAGTCCGCTATTGGGCACCTCGAATATAGTTCCACCCTTTCCCGGCCCGAGCTTGCTGACATCGTCCAGATTTGGCGTACGAAAGCCTTGTCCTAAGTTTGCAACCCATCGTCCTCGATCTGAGATATCCACAACCACCCCAATACTTCCCGTTAGCGCTGAGGATGATTGCGTGATAGGACCAAATCCGAATGGATTCAACGGACCTGATTCGAAAGGTGCATTCAGTCTTGAAAGGGACCAGCGCAATCCGGGTGTTATTCTCATGGAGGGTGCCACTTCCCACTCGTCTCGGGCGAAGTAGCCATTGGTCACGAATGTCGAACCGTCCGGAAAGAGAGGAGTTGTGGATACCCTATCCCCAGAACTAAGGCTCTGTCCGTAAGACAACGAGCCCACATCATCATAATAGAGGTCACCTCCGTAGACCAGATGATGCCCTGATCTCAGCACTTTATTCAAGTGTAACTGTACTCCGTATGAGTTGGTACCGAATTGATCGACTGAGGCATCGGGGTTCCCAAATCTAAGCCGGATTCTGCGCTCAAACTGCCGATGCCACGAGATTGAGGCCGAAACATTGCTATAGAGCCTTGTCGCGCGGGCGTTTATATACCTGACAAAAGCCAGATTTCGTGTCTGCGGATCAAAGTGCCGCGATGAGTCACTAAGCGTCTCCACTACATCATACCGGGGCACATTGGACTGTCTGCTGCCCTGGTAAACCAGGTTCAGCTGTTGAAGATCATACAGCTGAACTCGAAACCTTGCGCTTATATCGTAGCTCTCATATGCATTTGGCCGCTGTGTTCGGTTGAGTATTCGCGTAGTCCTCGAGTCATTTCTCAAGCGCGCCATAAGTTCGCGGCCGCCACTTTCCCCTCGCGTGACATCCCCATAGGATTTTACGCCACCCGATATTCTGGCTCCCCAAAGACGACTCGACAAATCCAGCGAGAGATTTCCAGTACGTGTACGGTCCGCCGTCGATACCTGTGAAGTGAATCCAATTTCTTTGCGCAGACCATCCCTATTTCCCATGTCTGGCTTAACAGTGACCACGTTTATTACACCACCAAGCGCATCGCTGCCATACATCACGGAGTTTGGTCCGTGAACTATCTCCATGC
>JABIQT010000156.1 GCA_018667995.1 Candidatus Latescibacterota bacterium | reverse complement strand
TGGTGCATGTGAAGAGCGACGCAATCAATATAAGGAATAAATATCGCATAAGATAGGTATCAGAAAAAGACCGAAACGGCAGTGGAGATGTGATAGAAATGTGAATGGAATTTCAGATTTATGGCAGGAACAACCCGGGTGAAATCGACGCGTGCCAACTGTCCCTTGAAGGTAACGCGCTCGTTTGGACTGAATGAGAATCCACCGTTTATGACGCCAGATTTTCCGAGGGCACCGAAGATTTGTCCTGGGCTCGCAGCATCAGTTAGGAGATCATCTTCCTCGAGGAACCAATAGCCGCCATAGAGGTACCACATATCCTTCAAGCTGTAGCCGAGCGTCCCATATATGAACTCCCCGTCTATGCTGACACCACTAACCCCGTCATCATATCGAAGGACGATAAACTCACTCTCCAGGGATAGGCCGCTTATGTGATACGAGAGGTCCCCGCCCAATCGGTATCGATTTATTTCGCGAAAACGATCCTTTCCTCCCCCTACGGACGCGAAGCTCTGAAGCCCCTGGAGGATGTTCGTCTTATCGAATGTGCCCGAAATACCCAGCTTCAGTTCTTTGTGCCGCAGTCCTACCCGTCCGCCAACCATGACCGTCGCCGATGTATCGACTCCCGTCGGGCCCAGGCCAGGACTCCCGTTGATATTCGGGCTGTTCCCCAGGTATACGGCGTAGTCCAGTTTCGTGGCACCAGCTGATAGAAAGCCGTATGCCTGCACAAAGGCGTGGGTCGGGGTAAATTGTCTGACGGCGATGAATTCGTCGAAAGATGCTTCGTAGACCAGCGGGCGGATCACGTATGGTAGCAGAGGCGTACGATTTTTAATCTCGTTCAGGTGGTTGAAAATCGGTATCTGTAATCCCAGCTTCAGATTAAATCGCTCGTCATACCGGTAGCGTGCCCAGGCCTCCTCCAAGCTGTAAGATCCCCACTGCTTACCCGTAGAGAGATTATTCAACGCTTCAAAGTTAACGAAGGACCGCCAGTTTTTTGCCAGGTCCTTCTGAAGAAAGAGATTCAATTGCTGGGCGGTAAAGAAGTTCTTGGCCCGGTCGGTCTGGAAGCCGTCCGGTATACCTGACTCCTTGGTCCAATGTTGGAAGGACGATTGGAAATACCCGAATATCCTCAAGTCCGATTCTTCCTGCTGGGCATGCAAATCAGGAGCCGTGGCTAGGATGGAAGGCACAAGAAGAAAGAGTAACAGGATACGCATCGCCGTCCGGCATTCAGGTCGTTCGATATGTTTAAAGGGGAACATGTCAGGGAATATAGATCAAACCGTATGAAGGAACAGTAAAAACTGAATCACCGTGGGAGGTAAGGAAGATAGCGATTGAGACTGCAATTGCCGGGGCATCAGTTGTGGTATCATGATATTGGCTCAATCCGACCGGGCGGTGGCATCACCGACCGATCGAATCAGTTCTCAGTTTGCTGTGAAAAACACATAAAGGCCGGCCATCATCATCAGTGTCAGGACCAGGGCGAGGATCGTATAGATAAGAGAAGACCGTTTGCCTGGACCCGGTTTTCCGGGGATGAAGGGGGGGACGATGAGCACGATGGTATCTCCTTTCGGGGTTGGGTGAAAACCTCAGCTGCTGTTCGCGCGTGTTCTTACAGCCGTAGTCGAAACCATTAACAGCGCATAGAGGGCAAGACCAAGAGTTCCTGCGATCCACGGATCAAAGGAACCAAGAAGAATGACCAGGTCCATCGGGCCCGGCGCGTTCCACTGAGAGCTGAGATTGAAAAAGATGATCTGTGGCAGGATGCCAAGGGTTAGCAGTGCCGCCATCAAGTACCTGATGAATGGGGTGAATCCAAATTGGCAAATCCCTACATGGATCAGCCCCAGCAATGCCAGACTGGTACAAGCACTAGTAATCAGGAAGTTGCACCCCTCATCAAACCATACAGGCGGTTCGTCCATTACTATCAAGAACAGGAAACCGTATATGGTGAGTCCCAGGACATTGG
Organism: Candidatus Latescibacterota bacterium; assembly: GCA_018667995.1. Lineage (GTDB taxonomy): Bacteria > JAAXHH01 > JAAXHH01 > JAAXHH01 > JABIQT01 > JABIQT01. The sequence continues at coordinate 3,072 of JABIQT010000156.1, read as the reverse complement.
CGCCGGTGAGCAGGAACTTCGCTCTTACGATCTCACGTATGGAGAGCGGCAATGCTCGCAAGAACTCGTAACCATGATACTTGTCCTCCTCCTGCTCAATTTTCAATAGGGCGGTCAACGGGATCACGTGGATCAGTGCGCTCATCAGAATAACGATTGTGGGATCCAGGACGGCATCGGACCATAGCCAATAAATAGAGAGGACCGGGACGAGTATGAGGCCCGTAATGGTCGCCTGGAATAGATCCTTCTTGATTAATGCGATCATGACATGGCCCCGGTTATGCGACGGCGTAGTTCTTCTTTGTCCAGACAGCCAGAAGGAGGAGACACCCGTAAATCATGGTACCGAAGATCATGAGAATCCCCCAATGCACGGAGTCTGCCATCGTAACCATGCTTGAGATCGGGATGGCCACGATGTCTTCCCAGAAAAATCTGCGTACGATAATCGGGATGATGACCACAATCGCGGGCAGCGTGCGCATAGCCAGTCTGAGGAATTTGCCGAATCCGCCGTAGAATACCCCGACAAACACCAATCCAGCCAGAGTGAGACCCACAAACGTGCACGCCCAGAGGTAGAAGCGTGCCAATATCAGAAACTCGGATGAGGGGGCGAGCCGATGAATCAAGGCCATTCCCACACTAAGGTTCAGGATCCCGAAAACGAAGGCCAACAGAAACTTGGCCGACACCAACTCCCATACGGTGATCGGCAAGGTGCCGAGCAGTCGATATCCGCCCATCTTGTCCTCGTTCTGCTCACTGATGGACGTGGCTCCCAGGACCAGGATCAGCGACATGGTGCCCATCAGCATCACGGCACCCCGATCCATGCCGTCCATGCTGAGTGTCAGCCCTGTGAATGCGGACAGGATCAGCATAAGTAGCAGGTAAGTGTAGGCGTCCTTCTTCAATACTCCCAGCATGAGGGATCCTCGTTTAGAGATTGTACCGGACTCAGGCGCGGCGCGCCGTTACCAATGAGACTACACCTGAGAGTAGAAAAATCACCCCGAACAGCTTCAGCTCATAATCGTCGTATGCCAGCCCCATCACCATCCATATGGTGCCCAGCGTGAGGAATACTCTTGTGGCCGTCTTCAGCGAGTCGAACCATTTCATGATATGCTCCTTTCGAACCTATGGGGTCAATCGGGCCTGCTGGAGGCGGATGGACGTGACCATCAGGCCGGCGTATACCACCATACCTGCAAGGACGAAGTACAACCAATTGGCTTCCAGCACCGTAGTCTGAAACCCGGTCAGGTCGTCGTCCGTGAGATACCATTCCATGAGCACGACGGGCAGCGAGAAAACGAGAATCATGAGCACCACGAGCGCGATCTTGATGGATACGGTGAACCCGACCGTAAAGGCCCCCACATACCCGAGACCCACGCAGAGCAGTCCAAGCACACCGACCACAAGCACGTATATGCGGGCCGATGCCAGACTCTCCGTGCTTCCGGGAAGAAAGGAGAGCGCGATTCCATTGAATAACACCAGAAAAGCAGTTAGTAGAAGCGGCAGTGTGAATTTTGCGATCACGATCTCACGGATAGAGATAGGCAGACTCTTCATGAAATCGTACCCGTGGTATTTGTCTTCCTGCGATTCATTGAAGAGCATCAGATTCGTGATCAATGCGAAAACATAGCCGCCGGTTACTATGGTCATGACGGTATTGATTGGATCATACGTCGCAAACCAGTACGCATAGAGCATGGTAAGCATGACCGTGCTCTGCAAGGCACTAAGGGGTAGGTCCTTTTTCATCAGTCCGAACATGATTACTTGTCCTCAACCAGGGAGATGAGAATGTCGTCCAGAGATATGTTCTCGACCTTGACATCTTCCGTTGCCATGCCCGTCGTGAGTTGATCGCGGATTTCGAGGTAATTGCGGGTGACGCCCGAGCTGCCAAACTGATGATCCTGTATGTGCGAGAATGAGGAGATCATCTCCGCGTCGAGTGTTCCGGATTTGTAATGGATGAGCTTCCAATTGGACAGTAACTCGTCCTTCTCGCTGTGCATGCGGATCTTACCGTTTATCATGAAGGCGATGTAGTCCGAGATCCTCGTAATATCATCGGTTATGTGTGACGAAATCACAACCGACCGCGACTCGTCGTCAGTCACCCGCATCAGCAGTTCCAGTACCTCACGGCGGACGATGGGATCCAGTCCCGCCGTCGGCTCATCCAGGATGATCAGCTCCGCATTGTGGGACAAGGCTATGGCCAGGGCCAGCTTGACGCGCATGCCTCTTGACAGTTCACGGACCTTCTTCGTTCGGCTGATGTCGAAGCTGGTAAGAAGCGCGTCAAACTCGGTGTCGTCCCATCGGCTGTAATACTGTGATACGAATCGCTCCGTCCAATCCACCGACTTGTTGTCGTAGAAATATTGTTGCTCCCCGACATACCCGATGCGGTTCTTGATCTCTTTCTCGTGGGTATCATAACCGAGGCCGAAAATGGAGAGATCGCCACTATCCATACGAATCAGGTTCATGAGTGTCTTGATGGTGGTGGTCTTTCCAGCGCCGTTGGGACCCACCAGTCCCAGGATATGTCCACGTGGGACGGTAAGATTGATACCGTCCAGCACGAATTCCTTGTAGGTTTTCCGCACATCGCGGAGTTGCAGAATCTGATCCGTCTCATCCGTCGTATTCATCAGGCTTCCTCCTCGAACAGCAGTTTGAGCAGATCGCTCAGTTCACTGGCATTCATGCCTATCAGTCGTGCCTCGCCAATCGCTTCACTGAGTTTCTCCTCGATGACGCGTAATTTCTGCTCCTTGAGAAACTCCTTATTCTGAAAGGCGACGAAGCAACCCTTTCCCCCCACCGTATCGATGAACCCTTCGCGTTCCAGTTCCTCATAGGCTCGTTTCGTCGTCGTCACACTAATGCGTAACTCGCGGGCCAGGCTTCGAATGGACGGCAAGGCGTCGCCTGCTGCCAGCTCCCCACCCAGAATCTGAGACTTTATCTGTGCGATGATCTGTTCGTAGATGGGGTCCAGCGAAGCATTGGTGACGATGATCCGCATAGGTCTGG
>JABIQT010000157.1 GCA_018667995.1 Candidatus Latescibacterota bacterium | reverse complement strand
TTTCCATGAACAACCGATGCATTCCGAGTAAATCGCCGCGCGCTTGATGGGACGCATGATGCAGGATTCGTGTATCGACACGACACCGCCACCACGCTCCACAAAGCTCTTATACATCTGTGATTGCCTCTCTGTCAGGTCCAGCATGTGAAGGGACTTGATCAGCAGGTCCGTCTTATCGAACTGCGTTTGACTCGGAAACTGAAAGGCCTCGTCGACTCTAACTCGAGGAATGGTCGTCAACATCGGGACAAATAACTCTTTGATCCGGATATAGTCGTGGGCGCCGCCACCATGGTCCTCCGTGCCGTAGAGCCAGAGAATGTGAACATTTTTGCCTGGTTCGGCCTCCTTGTTTTATTCCCTGTTCACTTGAGAAGTTCCTGTTTCGCGACAAACGCGTTGGGACGTGGCGATATCTGCGGAGACCGTTGGGCTGAAACCCGTTGTACTTTGAGACTGACCAGCAGAACGGTCAGTAGCAGTGCGCGTCATGTCATCGTATGTTCCTGGTCATTGGGTTTGCTCACCGTATGGCGATTTTTTGTAGTCCAGATCGTAATCACCAGATGGACCTGGATGGACGGCCCTGCAGAGAAACCGTGGAGAGATCAAGCTGGTTGCGAATAAGCAATAGTATCTCCTCATCAAATGAACGCCCCATCGCCCAGTATTTTCTCGCAAGCTGAAGGAAACTTTCCAGCGTATGTTGACCAACAGGTGGACGAAACGCCCGCGATAGGAAGAAGACAAGAGATGACCGCTAAGCGTCGTAAGCAAACAATGACTATGAAATTCACTATGGGTAACGTTGTGATGGCTGTTGGCCTAACACTGATCTCGGTGTTCATCGCATGTACGACGGATGCTGTTGGGCAGGAATTGGACACTGTCGCGCCCGCTCGCTGGTCGCTCAACTATGACGCCGGATTCCGGGATAAAAACGGAGCCTATGCGGGCGGCAGCGAGATCATGCACATCGTTTCGCATCTAGGGAAACTGTACGCGGCCAACGGGTATTGGGTGGACGCGCATTGGGTAATTCCACCAGATGCCGAAAAACAATCGGCTCAGGTGCTGCGTCTGGATTCGTCGGACGGAACCTGGCAAGTCGATCTGGAGATGGGCAAGAGTAACGGTTACGGCTTGCGTTACATGAAAGGCAACATCCTCAAGTCAGTAACGTTTATGTATGGTGTGGACGGTGATCCATTGCCTGAGCCGGTTCACCTGCTGGTCATGGCGGCGGGCGCGACCTTTGAACGCGGCGGCGCAGTTTCGGCCTGGGTACGCGACGATGAGAAGGGAAAGTGGAATCACACCATTGTGCGTCATGGCGCCAATGCAGGCGGCATCCGCTGGGTTCCGCGAGACATGGAGCTCTATCGGGACAAGGTGACGGGCGTGGAGCGGCTCATTCTTTTGCTGGGTAATCCTGGTGTGGTCTCAGGGGTCTACGACCCAACGTTGCCGGGAAAAATTCGCTGGGAAACGATTCTGGAGTATCCCTTTCCAGAAGTTGGCAGCGTCAAGACTCGCCCTCTCGGCATCGTACAAGCCAATGGTTCGTTGCTGTTCTCCGTGGACGACGCCATCTTTCGTCGCAACGACGGTCCGCGTCCCAGCTACACCGAACTGTTGCGTCTGGCCGACGACGTCGATACCGATGTCGGCGGCATTCGCGGTTTGACCGCCATTAAGAATCCAAACGGTCCTGGCGAATCGATTCTGTTTCTGTGGGCTCCGGGAGGACGTTCGACCAGCCAGGTGAAACGGCTCGATCCCGACGGCAAGGGTAGCTACACCATGCACGATGAAGCCAGCATGATGGACCTGATGACTAAACACCTGAATGTCGAAGTGACTTACACGTTGGGCGCGCACAATATGATGTACCCGATTCGACACCCAGAGACGGGAGAACAGGTACACCTGATTGGATTTCAAGGAAATATCGCCGGCAAGAATCATCTTCGCTGGCCCGGCAGCCGGTTATATGGCGGCGCGCTGTACGCCATTCGCAAAGCCGACCAGACCTACACGGTACATGAAGTTAATAACGCCTATTCGCCTGGAAAACTCGCGCTGGTATCTCCGCGAGCGTTCTGTGTTTCCCCGTTTGGAGACAATCAACTCTTCGTCGGCGGACACGATGCCAGCAATCGCATTTCCGACGATATGGCATGGATCTGTAAAGCGCCGTTGGACGTCGCCCTGGGATTGGATGCCGGGCTCGAT
>JABIQT010001150.1 GCA_018667995.1 Candidatus Latescibacterota bacterium | reverse complement strand
CCGACAACCACCGTTGTTGGCCTGAGCTTCGGATCCCTCCTGGGTGGGGCTGTGCTTACGGAGATGGTGTTTGCCTGGCCGGGGTTGGGACGGCTGATCGTCTATTCAATCGGCATTCGAGATCTGCCTGTGGTTCAGGGGTCTGTACTACTTCTGGCGCTCACCTTTGTACTCGTAAATCTCGCCGTTGACCTGGTTTACGGACTGATCGATCCACGAGTGAGATACGAATGAACGCCCCAATCCGTCAAAGATCTTCGTTGTCGGGCCCCAAAACCAATTCGAAGTATCTTCGAGAAAATGGGTGAATGTGAGCAAGCACCTCTTAGGCTGGATCGGGGGAGCGATCGTGGCTGGTTGCTTTCTGGTTGCCATCTTGGCACCTCAGCTAGCGCCGTATGATCCGATTCAGAACAATCTTCCTGCCGCCCTCCAAGCTCCAAATGGCACCTATTGGGTGGGAACTGATGAACTGGGCAGGGACGTGTTCAGTCGCTTGATATATGGATCGCGCTACGCACTGACCATCGGCGTGTTCGGTACGGTCATCGGGCTTTTGGGAGGAGTGCCATGGGGTATGTGTGCAGGTTACTTCGGCGGACGTGTGGAGACGGTCCTCATGCGTATCGTCGATATCTTTCTTGCATTTCCCGGGATATTGCTGGCCCTGGCTATCATCAGCGTGCTTGGAACGGGAACCGGCAATGTAATTGTGGCGGTAGGGCTGTTTTCCATGCCTACCTTCGCCAGAATCGCCCATGGTACGGTGATTACGATAAAGGAATTCACCTACGTGGAGGCCGCCGTGGCATCTGGCGGCAGTACGACGAGGATTCTTTTGAGGCATGTGCTGCCCAACAGCCTGGCACCGCTGATCGTGCAGGCCAGCCTACGTATAGCCACAGGGATCCTCGTAGCCGCCGGGCTGAGCTTCCTCGGTCTGGGCGTTCAACCGCCTACGCCTGAGTGGGGCGCCATGCTGAGCCGAGGTCGAATGTACGTCAGAAGTGCCCCCTGGTTGGCTATCGCCCCTGGGATATGTATCATGATCATGGTGATGGGCTTCAATCTGCTCGGTGATCACCTGAGAGATCGCCTTGACCCGAGGTTGCGCGGTCTTTGACCACGAGATCGTTAGGGCGCAGGTATTCTACCTGCTGAATAGCTGGGATGCCACTATGTCCGGAAATGCCCTTCCCAGGTAGCAGCGATCTCTTGTTTTTGTGTCTCCCCTTACGAAGGCACCTAAGCGGCCACCTCAACTTTCAGTTGCAGTGCGTGTTTTGTCCTCGGATCGCAGTGATGCCATGAACACGAGGGCGGCAACGGATAGTAGCGCATTGAAAGTGAATGCAATTCCCCATTTACCCGGTCCGTCCACGAGATCGATCAGCCAACCTGCTATCACCGGCATGACAGCACCTGCCGTAAACCCCACGAAAGACTGCAGAGCCTGCACAGCCCCGATTCTACCTTCGGGTGCCATTTCGATCAACGCCGTAGAGTAAATCGCTGAATCTGCGGCCGTTAGAAGACCAAGCAGGAATCCCGCGCCCACGATGTAGTAAAGCGGTTCCCCCGTCAACCAGCCGATAGTTCCTGAAACTGCCGCGCTGAGACCTAGTATCAACACGGCTCCCTTACGCCGGTCCCAATTGTCCGACAGCCACCCTCCCGCGAGCACACTACCGGCTCCCAGTATGAACATCAGCCCAGCCAGGGTGCTCGCCTGCGCCGCTGCTGCGCCGGGGGCCGTCCCATGGAAAACTAATGCCGAACCTAAAAGTAACGGCAACCACATTCGCACTACATAGAGATCCGCCGTATGAATCGCATAGGCCGCTATGAGTTTCGCTATAGAGGCGTCCCTCAGCAAGGCAGGCTGTAATCGTCCTGTTGTGGTGTTCGACAGTGGCTTTGACGGTTCAGGATACTGGCGCAGGGCCAGTAGCAGGACCCCCGTGAGGACTATGCTAAGCGATGAAAATACCGCTAAGGCAAAATAGGCCGATCGCCAGTCTTGCCACATATCGAGAAGTTGACCCATCAGCACATATGAGAGCGTGCTCCCCAGGTAGGCGAGGGCGATAAATACACTGACGGCCGTCCCACGTCGGGCGGTGAATCGGCTCGCAACCAGTCTCATTCCTGTCGTGTACGCCAATGCCTGACCGGCACCAGCCAAAGCGCGCAGACCTGATCCGGTCCACGCATCCTCAGCTACAATCGGGAAAAGGAGATTCGGTATGCAGATCCCGGCGACCCCTGCGAGAAACATGAAGCCAGGTCGGAATCGATCGCTTAACGGCACATACACCAATGCCGAGATCGCGTACCCGATTAAGTAGCTCGAGAATACGATGCTGGCCTCCGTGTTCGTCAGCGACCATTCCACCTGTATGAAGGGAACAGACGCCACGAAGCAGGAGAATGTAGTTATGCTCAGGAAGAAAAGCAGACTCCACCCGAGACACGGGACGGAGAGCAGTCCCGGTTCGCTGTCATCACGCATATATATCGGCTGAATTTAGTGTGGACGTCAGAGAAGAGGCGCCCATGAGGCTACAGTCAAGAGGCAAGAACTCGAAGGACCTAGTCAAGCGCTTGATAGAGATCATCAATCAGATCTTCTTTCGACTCGAGGCCGACTGAAACGCGCAGTAGGTCGGGCGGGGTGACGGACGTGGGGCCTTCTATGGAGTACCGGTGTTCAATCAGGCTTTCTATGCCCCCAAGGCTGGTGGCGTTAATAAAGAGTTTTGTTTTCGATGCGACGGACAGTGCCCGATCAGCTCCGCCTGTCACACGAAATGAGAGCATACCGCCGAAAGCACTCATCTGGTTCCGCGCCACCTCGTATCCCGGATGTGAAGCAAGGCCAGGATAGTAGACGGTCGAGACGGCAGGATGCGTCTCAAGTTGCTTAGCGATAGCAAGTGCGTTCGAGGCGTGGCGCTCGACACGACAGGACAGCGATCGTAAACCCCTCAAAATCTGCCACCCGTTGAATGGCGAGAGCACCCCGCCTATGACGGTTCTGATCTCTCGAATTTTACCCACGGCGTCGCTATTCTCAGCAAATATCAGCGCACCGCCCTGGACGTCACTATGCCCACCGATGTATTTGGTGAGCGAGTGCATAACGACATCCGCACCCAGTAGTAAAGGCCTCTGCATCACGGGTGTTGCAAAAGTGCTATCGACCACCAACAACGCGCCATTGTCGTGGGCGATGTCCGCGACTCTACGGATGTCGATAATATCCATACCGGGGTTGGAAGGAGTTTCCAGCCAGATGAGTTTCGTATTCGGACGAATTGCGGCAACGATGCCATCGGGGCTGGTCATGTCGACTTCGCTGATTTCGCAACCCCAACGCGGAAGATACTCACTACCCAGTACCCGCATGTGGGTGTACACATCGGTATGGTGGATTACATGACTACCTTGCGCCAAACTTTGCATATAAGCCGAAATTGCGGCCATGCCAGAGGCAAATGCGAGCGCGGATCCACCCGCTTCAGCCGCGCATAGGGCCGTTTCCAGACGATCTTGTGTTGGATTGCTATCCCTGATGTAGATGTGGTCATGGACTGGACTACCATCGGGATTATGCTGATATGTCGTGGACAGATGGATCGGCGGAGCGATGGCGCCGGTAGCAGTGTCCGGTTCTGCTCCCGCGCGGACCAGAATAGTTTCCAGCTTCATAGCAGTCTCCCGAATATCAATCAGTAGTTGGCCTGTAGGGATGACAATATATCTCTGGTCCGAGGAGAGTGTCAATCTTCGAATCCGTCCCGGTCAACGGGTCCCTGACGCGAGAAAGATGCTGATATTTGCCGAATCCGAACCGTCACAGGACGCGCCGCAACACTCTTCTCCCGAACAATCTACGGCGACGTCATGCAGGCCGGCTTGTTCCATCCAGGCAACCACGTCTTGCCGGGCGAATCCCAGCCATCGGTCGTTCTGTTCCGTGCGCAGAAAATCATGATCATGACTGTCAAGATCAGTGATGACGAGTTTGCCTCCGGGTTCAAGAACCCGCGCCATCTCTGAT
>JABIQT010000453.1 GCA_018667995.1 Candidatus Latescibacterota bacterium | reverse complement strand
GAAATGAGTGGAAATGCGGACCATGTTGTTGTAGCGGGATACGTCTTCGCTGGTGACTATGTTGAAATTCCCCTGAAGTATACCGCCGATGAGATCCGCACTCCAACCCTCGATACTGAAGGACGTAATACCGGAACTGGAAAGTGCGGGATCACGGGACGTGGCCAGATGAACGCCTGACAACTTGCCGAGCCCATCCTTCAATTGGTCTGAGAGCATGCGATTTCGTGCAATGATAGTGTCAAGTCCAATGGAGTTGATGAAATCCAGGGCCGTCTTGATAGCAACGCGAACTGGACGCTCCAAGGTGCCCTCTGTCCTCGCATTTCGTATACCTGAAAGACCGTCCCAGGGCCCACCACCATTGGATCGGGGCCAGAAGCGATCATTGAACTCTTTTTTAACATAAAGCGCTCCTGTGCCGGGTGGCGTGAGCGCCCATTTGTGCAAACTGGTGGCAAAGAGATCACAGCCCATGTCGTGGAGATCGACAGGTGTCATTCCTGGAGACTGAGCGCCATCCACGGCAGACACCAAACCTTGCTCTCGCGCCATTCTACAGAGCTCTTTGGCGGGAAGTAACAACCCGGGACCACGGGTGATGTGCGAGAAGAACACGACACGCGTTTTCGGCGTAATCGCTCGTCGGAACAGCCCAACTACCTCGTCAACACTCGCGGGTGGTGCGGGAATCTTAACCCTGTCAATCTGGAGCCCATATCGATCCGCTCGTTTGATCCATGGGCCGCGGCCAGCACCGTGCTCGTCCGTAGTCATAAGAACGGCCTCGCCGGACTCCATTTGCAGCCCCCTGGCAATATAAGCCAGCCCCTCAGTCGCATTGCGCGTCAGTATAACTTCGTCCTGATCTGCGCCCAGAAACCTCGCCACGGCGCGACGAGAGGCATCCACCTTATTCCACATGCGTGAGTTGGCCTCCGCCCCGGACTCTCCCAGTGCCACATAGCCATCATAGATAGCCTGCGTTACAGGTCTAGGGCAACGGCCTAAGGAGGCATTGTTCATATATACGACGTCGCCACTCTCATGGAAGTACTCACGTACATTGGCCCAGTAGCCTTCATCATCCGCCGAGTTCGGTCGGCCGATGGGTGGCATTTGGGTCTGAGCGGTGGCTATATCGAAATGTCCAGACAATAGCGCGGCCCCCCCAATACCAACCAGGCTCTGTTTTAGAAAACTACGCCGGACCGGATCGTCTACGGACATCTCTGGTTTCTGTTTTCGAGGCATTATTTACTCCTGTATTTCGTGTATAATTCCACAACCTCTTCCAGATTCAGTGCCTTATTGTACATGCTGACCTCGTCCATGTCGACACCGCCCGGAGGCCCCCAACCGGGACCATTTGCGCCGAGACAGAACCACATTTCGGAGGGGACAATACTATGGTACCGTTCTTGGGACCGGCGTTCCTCAGAAAGAGTACCGTTCAAGAAGATTCTCTGTATCAGAGGTCCCTCATCTCCAGTATTCATCGTCACGACTACATGTGTCCACTCATCCGCCACCAACGTCGTGCGCGAGACAATCTCCCTCTCCTTTGAGATGCCATTCACACGAAAAGCGATGGTACCATTCTTCAGACTGACTCTGTAGTACATTCGAAATAGGTCGCCATACCATAGCAGTGGCCAGTCCCAGTCACTCATTGCATCATCAAAACCCTTGATCCAGAAGGACAGCGAGAGATCGTGTGTCAACGCCAGATTAGCGTTTCGGGCATAACCCCAGGCCTTGTCAAAATGGACGGCAGAGCCCCGGACCCCGCTCACCGGATCCTTACCAATCATCTGTCCATGAATTTCATGACCAGAGTCATCCTTCATGCCACCATCTTCTAACGGCCAATTTGCGACAAGAGCCTCTTCCATCGAAAGAGCCGATCTACCTTGTGATGTTGCCGCAATAGCTGGCGGCCGCCATCCATTCTCTCTGGTTAATTCCGCAATGGCAGAGGCATCCAGAAAACGATTATACATGCGTAGATCATCTATTTCACCTTCAAAAAAGAAATTGGCGTGATTCGTATTACGCCGACCAATATAAATGGGTATATCCGTGCCGGGCACGAAGGGAGCATCACTGCGTCCCTGTAGTATGCCGTCCTTGAAAAAGCGGTAAGCGACCCCGTCGTAGGACACGGCGAGATGATACCACTGACCAGGAATGATCTCCTGTGTACATCTTATATCTTTGCCACGTCCCACGAGGTGCAGTATCGGCACGCGACCCCGGGTGCTGAGGTGGAGTGCTCGCTGGGGCCGAGCCCCCGTATCCAGGTCCTGTATGATGATGCCGTTGGACCAGTATGGATAAATCCCACTCTCCCCGTAATTTACCCAGACAGATAACGTAAAACCGCTGGTGGGCAATAATGGCGGAGGATCAATCTTGATCGCACTATTGACACCATCGAAACGGTATGCATGATCCAGCTTTCCAAAACGATCTGCCGTGAGATTGGTTTGAGATACCACTCCGTGTAGCCCCTTGCCGCTCGTATCGCGTGCATCACCATCGAATAGCATTTCCAAGACCAGATTGGACCGGTGGTCAGACAACGACTGTGAATGCGCCCGACCTGGGAAAGGCAGCAGCATTGTCAATATCAGAATTACTAAGCATCGTATCATTGTGGCTCCCCCCGCCATGCGTACTTTGGCGAAATACTGACGTTGTCGACGTAACCGGATAGACTCGGTCAAGGCGCAAAACTGAGAGATTTGCATATACCATCCAGTCCAGGAACACGTTCGCCATGATCGCTCGCGAACATCTAATCCATTGGCAACATGTCGTGCCTTCATTTCGCGCCTGCATCCTTCAAAAGTGCCGCCACATCACCATGGCCTTGTCGCTGTGCGTGGACCAGTGGGCGTGCCCAATCTGAACCGGCAAGGTTTGGATCTGCACCGGCTTTCAACAGCACGCGAACCGACTCCACGAATCCTGCTCTGGCAGCAAGCCCTAGTGGCGTGCTCTCATCGAATCCTTCTATTACGTCCACGTGGCCGCCGCATTCGATGAGAATCGATAGAGACACGTGCCTATTGCCAGCCGCCGCCTTGTGAACCGGCGTCTCGGATTTCCAGTTGCTTAGATTCGGGTTCATTCCCTGGTCGATCATCCAGCGAATCGTTTCAGGATCGCCATCATGAACGGCCATCTCATTCCACAGCTGCGGGTTCATCTCCATAAATACCCGCACCACGTCGCGCTGTGCGGCAAGGGCGGCATCCTGCAGATTTCCCAAGTCTCGACGAAGTCCGGGGTGGATTTCAAGCATCTCGCGTACGACACTGACATCGCCTTTCTCGCAGGCTTCTGAGAAACCGGGAAAGCCCTGCCGCGACGAATCTTCCACTGCGCCAGCAGAAACCACCATCTCCCGCACATGCCCTTCTGAGCCTCCAATGACATTGCCGCAAGACTCCACGGCCGCATTGGGATCGGCGCCGTGATCCAACAACAGTTTCACCAGATGTTCGTGGTTTTCTGCCGCGGCGTTGTACAATGCACTCCCGCTGGGAGCGATATTGCCCTCTCGCATATTGGGATCGGCGCCGCTATCCAATAATAGTCTCATGATATCTTCCCGCCCCTGCGTGGCGGCAAATCCCAGGGGAGATCCCACGTTCCAACTCACATACTTCTGTGGGACCTTTACCAGAGTTGGATCACCGGCAAGCAGCTCTTTCACCCGGCCAAGATCACCGTACCTTGCGGCATCGATCAAAGTATAAGTCGCTCCTCTACCCAGGAGGAAGCCGGCAACAACAGCTGTCGCCTCAGGCGCCTTACATTGAGTCTCTGTCTTCTGATGCCGGAACCAGTAGTCTCCATCCACAAGATCCAATGGACGAGCTCCATCAAATCGCGAGAGATTAATATCGGCACCATGCTCGAGCAGGATATCGATGACCGCCATCTGCCCTGTCATCACCGCCCAATGTATCGGGTGATTTCCGGTTTCGTCAGAACTGTGAGCCAGCGTTGTATTGGATGCGAGGATCGACTGAACAGATTCTCGGTTGCGATCCCGGATGGCGT
>JABIQT010000158.1 GCA_018667995.1 Candidatus Latescibacterota bacterium | reverse complement strand
ATGATGGGCGTGCTGTTTAACTGGAAAGACTAGGAGGCAGGGATGAGTCAGATGGCATCATTGGAGACACTAACTTCAGATCAATCCTCAAAGTTTGAGCGAGATGGATTTTTTGTTATGGAGGATTTCTTTTCCCTGTCCGAGGTGGAGGAGGTCCGACGTGAAATCACGACTATTGTTGATAGGCACCCGGATGTGCCTGAGGAACTCGTTCAGATCGAGCCATCGGTAAAACGTGGTGATATAACACCGCCCTCGGTCGAACTCGGTGTCCGTAAGTTGTTTCGAATGGCTAAACATAACGACCATTTTCGCTCCATCGCCTTTAACCCCAAGATGGTCGGTGTTGCCAAGGATCTTGTTGGGCCCAACATTACTCTTTTTCAGACGATGCTACTTATGAAGCCACCTCATTTTGGGGGTTCAAAGGTGTGGCATCAGGATAATGCCTATTTCAGACTCGCTCCGAAGGAGATCATAGGATTCTGGATAGCATGTGACGACACCGATCCGGAAAACGGGTGCATGCACGTAATTCCAGGCTCGCATTTTCACGGACTGGCAGAACACGGTGGTGTACAGGACGACTATGGGTTGCTGGAACCTCCGTCTGTGAAGGATGCGGTTGCCTGCCCCATGAAGGCTGGAACTGCACTCGTATTCCACGGCGAGATCTACCACTACACGCCTGAGAATACATCAGACCAGCGCCGACGGGCCCTGCAGTACCATTATGCTAACTCCATCTGTCGCTCCACAAAGGACAGTCCCTTCGATCCTTTTACAGGTGAGATCGTAGTAGCCGGGGACGGAGCCGAGCGCCAATAATTCTTTGCGCTAACAGTCTCATGAAACTTACCCAACGGTGTAGTGCCCCCTCTACTTGGATCAAGTGGGGAATACGCGTAAATATGACAAAACCTGCCACAGTTTCCCGGGCAAAGAATCCTATTACCCCGCCTCTTCGTGCCTGACGCCGGTCCGTCGGACAGGCTCTAACTCAATGTAACCACATCCCGCCCTACGATCTCCTTCTCCTCCCAATAGGCGCCCGGTGCCATCAACTCAAGGGTTTCCGGCGACAATCGTGCACGGATGGCGTCTGTGATGTAGTCACCGCCGCGAAACTGAGGGGAGTATCGGAGAGCAAGGACTGCACGCTTCCTGTCCTCAGGCGTCCAACGTAGTGCCCCATGGGTAAGCAGTTCCGAAATAATGACCACATCACCCGCCTTCGGGGTCAGGTTCAATGCGTGATCCGGGAGACCATCCGTAAGATCCCCACCGTTAAACAGCGTCTTTGGCCTCGGAAAGTTACTCTTGTGCGAACCGGGAAGGACGGCGAGGCCGCCATCACCAGGATGCACGTCATAGAAGTAGGGAAAGATCACAAAGTCATCACAGTAGATCTGACTGTCTCGACATTCGTACCGGGTGCTATACCAGCCGTAGTCCTCCCTGGCGCAATGGAAGCTACCTGCGTGGACTTGATCGTCTCCCGGCATATTTACCAACATAGTGCCGCGCAGGAACCGTGGTTTTCTTGCTGTGAACTCGCGAATAATCGACCAGTAGGCCGGGTGAAAGACTAACGCCTCCATGCACTTATCCCAAGCAAACCCATTTTCGAACATACGCCCATTAGTAGTCCCGAAATCCACTGGCAACTCGGCGGCAGGCGTGCTGATATAATCCTCTACGGCCCGCTGACACGCCTCCAATTCTTTACCCGCTATTACGTTCTCCAAATGCAGATATCCGTTCAGATCAAAAAGATACCGTTGTTCCGGTGTCATCATATTCTGCCTCCATGCTGTGATCGTGTTTTATCCATAATTGAATAGAGCGAGCCAATCTTCCAGACTATGGCAAACTAGCTCCGGTTGCGATGTGCTACGTGCGACGAACCCCGGCACATCCGGTCGACCGGTCGGTTCGCCCACGGGACTATATCTGATGTCGAGACTCCATCTGATGCCATCGGAGTAATTGGGCGTGGAACGATGTACCGTTCGATGTTGAATCATAAGTACGCCCCCCTTTGAGACGGGACAACACACTGGAGAATCCCCAGGCATGGCCTCAGCGCGGATATTTTCGGGTGATTCGTCGAAGGGAAGCAAGCCCGAGCGGTGACTGCCGGGTATGACCTCAAGACATCCATTGTTCCTGTCCGAATCTACAAGGGGCAGCCAAAAATTCACCATGAACGTGTCCGCAACTTCCTCACCCAGAAATCCCATATCCTGGTGCCAGCCTACGACGGAGGAGCCATCCGGCATTTTTGCTCTTGAGTTAAACTGTGGATGAACAAGAATGTCGGGCCCAATCACCGACTCCACCACATCCAGTATCTCCGGCATGGTTAAAACTCCAAACATGGCCGCCGTCTTTCTCTTGCCCAATACTGCACCCAAAAGCTCCGGAAAACCATCCATAGCCATCTGGATACTCCGAAGACGCCGTTCGAACGGTTCATCCGAAAATGTCTCTGGCAGGCGTCGTTCCTCATGGTAGACCTTGGCCCAGTAGTCCACATCTTTGTCAATCTCCTCGATAAGAGGATTGAGTGCATTCGGATCAAACAAGTCATCGATTACCAGGTAACCAGCATTTACATAGGTCTCCAACTGCTCCGCGGTCAGTCCACTCATGGCTCTGTACCATCCAATCTCTTAACAAGTCGTAAACCAGATTTAATCCAACTGGAATAGTCTGGATGTTCGCAGTCCGTCCCGTACACATCGGCAACACCAGGATCCCGTCCGATGCTCCTGAGCGCCGGTTGTCCCGTCGCCTGGGTCATGTCAACACTTGCCCAGACGAGCCGTTCCTCGAACCAGCCCGCCTCGTCGATCACATTCCCCATGGGATCAATGATTTTGGAGTTACCGTGAGAGCTGTTGGTGCCCCCGATGGCCTTCGGATCCGACGGTGCATTGGCCATGACTGCAAAAACATGATTCTCAGTTGCACGACTTATCTGCATGGACCGATACCCCAACAACTTATGCTCAGACTGGAGACCGGATTCGTTGTTGGCGATGAAGACAATCCGGGCACCAGCCGCCACAGGCAAACGTACCATTTCTGGGTAGCGTAGATCATGGCAGATCATGACGGTCGCTTCCAGACCGGATACGGAGAAAATAACGGGGCCACTTCCGGCGTCATACCATGGTTCTCCTGCCCGCCACGTTTTGGCATAGCGTCCGAGCAGCAGTCCTTTGTGCCCGATCACCAGCACATCATTGTAAAAACTGCCATCCCTTGAGCTCGTGCTGCCTAACAGAAGGGACATATTTGTCTCACCCGCCATCCGAATGAACTCCTGTTCATAGGCCGAGACCTTAGATAGATCTATATTCTTGATCTGCTCTCTGTCTGGATATCCTGTGAGGCATCCTTCATGGAATAGCAAAATCCTGCACCCTAGACTGCTCGCCTCGTGAACGTAGTGACGGATCTTCTCGGCGTTTTCATCGATATCTACGCCCGTCAGAAATTGTGCCGCACCGAGTCTGATTATATCCTGTTTAGCCATGGGATCACAAGCTATCCGAATTGAAAATTCTAGGGTTGATGGAGCGTTACGTTACGTCTATCTTGAAATCCTGTCAAGCCGGACAGATACCTAATCAGAACATTCTAAGATGGAGGTTTCAATTGGCGCATGAATTGATTTTCCGTGGCGCACACGTGGTGGATCCATCACAGGGCATAGACTCAATATGCGATGTATCCGTGAAAGGCAATGTCATTGCGGCGGTGGCCCCAAGCATCGAAGACAATGAGGCCGAGATAATAGACGTCGCCGGCAAGTTCCTGACCCCTGGTTGGATCGATCTTCACGCCCACGTATACGCCGGTGCGACGACGTTCGGAATCAAGGCAGATGGTCTATGCCTGGCCACGGGAGTTACAACCGTGGTGGACGCCGGCAGTCCCGGTTGGACGAACCTACGTGGTTTCATAGAGTTTATCGTGGAGCCTTCGCGTACAAGAGTGCTCTCGTTCGTGCATATTAGCTCTATCGGACTTCTAAATTCCATGCGCGGGGAAATGGAGGATATCAAGAATGCCGACCCTGAAATGACTGCAAGGGTCATAGCTATGTGGCCCGAAATCTGTCCCGGGGTTAAAGTTCGTCAAGGAATAAAACAGGTGGGAGAAAACGATACTGAGCCTCTGAGATTGGCCATCGCGGCCGCAGAAATGGCAGACACTCGCGTCATGGTTCACATGGACCAGGGCGTGTCCCTACCGAAACTCCTCGGCTTGCTCAGGCCTGGCGATATCGTAACACACTGCTATCAGGGCAAGGGTGATCATATTCTCGATGCAAGCGGACAAGTGCTCGATGCGGTTTATGAGGCTCGGGACCGCGGCATCATCTTCGATCTGGGGCATGGCGCCGGGAGTTTTCACTATGATGTGGCTCAGGAGGCGGTTAAGCAGGGATTTCTTTCTGACGTCATCAGTACCGACTTGCATGTATACAGCCTGTTCGATCCGGTCTATAGCCTGCCAGAAACGGCTTCAAAGCTGCTCAATATGGGCCTCCCATTCGACGAAATAGTCAGGCAGACGACGCTGAATCCGGCTGATGCTATCGGACGTGCGGAGCATCTTGGCACGCTCCGTCCTGGGTCGGTCGCGGACATCGCAGTATTTGATATATTAGAAGGATCCTTCGTATACACCGACTCCCATGGGAACCAGGAGTCAGGATCCCTCAAAATAGAGCCCGTTTTTACAGTAAGAGATGGTAAACGATATTTCCCTGATGAACTGCGTGAGGAGATCGAGGAAACAACGCGCCGTGCCATAGAAATGAAGACCCTTACGGGAATGCCCTATGGCCGGGTAAGAGGCGCGAATGCTCCGACCGTAAACAGACCGTAGGAGAGCGCAATATGGTGGATGTCATCGAGTATGAAAAGCAAGTCTACGCTGGCGTGCTGGGAAAGACTATTGGCGTGTACATGGGGCGACCATTCGAGCAGTGGGATAGATCGCAGATTGCTGAGAAATGGGGTATCGTCGATCGATACGTACACGAAGATCAGAATGTACCACTGGTGGTTTCAGATGATGACATCTCGGGTACCTTGACCTTTATCCGCGCACTTGAGGACTCAGGCCTCTATGAAGATACCCCCGTCGAGGCCTTTGGAGAGGCATGGTTGAACTATATAATGGACCATCGGACCATACTGTGGTGGGGCGGATACGGTATGTCGACGGAACACACGGCCTATCTCAATCTGAAAAGTGGAGTTAAAGCCCCTGGAAGCGGCGCGATCACGACCAACGGAGCGCCCGTCGCAGAGCAGATCGGTGCTCAGATTTTCATCGATGCCTTTGGCATGGTCTGTCCAGGAAATCCGGAACTCGCCGCGAGCCTTGCCATGCGGGCCGCGAGTGTCGCCCACGATGGCGAAGCCGTCCACGCTGCTTGCGTTGTGGCAGCAATGGTCAGTGCCGCATTCATTGAAAAAGACATGAACCGACTTCTGGATATTGGTGTGGGCGCCATTCCCGCCACGGCAGCCATCGCAGACGTGCATCGGGATGTTCGAGAATGGAGCCAGAAGGATGGGGACTGGGAAACCACCTACGCCCGAATCAAAGAGCAATACGGATACCAGAACTACGGTGGGTCTTGCCATGTGATTCCAAACCATGCCCTTATGGTTATGGCCTGGGCATATGCGCCGGACAACTTCCACAAGGCCCAGTGCATAATAAACTCAGCTGGATGGGACACAGACTGCAACGCCGCAAATGTAGGCTCCGTAATGGGAATCAAGGTCGGACTAGACCGAATCAACGAGGAATATGAATTCCAGCGCCCCTTCGGCGACCGCCTCATAATACCCACTGCGGAGGGAACCCGATCCGTCAGCGATGTGGCCAACGAGGCCCTGCATTTGGCGAGCATTGGTCGTAATATCGCGAAAATGCCTCCGCTGGAATGGCCAAAGAACGGCGCCCTGTATCACTTCGAGATGCCTGGATCACAGCACGGGTTTCTTGTTGAGGAGCATGCATTCTCTGCCCGAGGCACGACGCGTGTTGAGAATACCGTCCTGCCCCACGATGCCGCGGAAAGAGGGTT
>JABIQT010000160.1 GCA_018667995.1 Candidatus Latescibacterota bacterium | reverse complement strand
CTTCTACTTCGTCGATTGTCCCTGGCCAGTGATATGGTAAATTCTCATTCATAGCGCGATAGATCATGATAATACCGTATGATCCTCACCGCTTGTCCATTGTGAGTCGTGCTACGAGGGGAAAATAACTCTACGGATGACGAGGACGAGGACGTTGTAACGACCATTCTCGGACCTCCTACTGAGACCAGCGAATTTAAAAACTTCACCGAGGCTGAATTAAGCTCACTCCGACGCTGCCTCGATTTACTGAGGCAAGGGGGCAACCAAGATCCAAAGCTTGAAGCTCTGGTTGGTTATCTACAGGGAAGCCACACAGGTATCACGCAGAGCTGGCTTGATCTGGGCTGTGTCCTGTTCTCCCAATACTACGATACGGTCCGTTGGATCGGTGATGAAATGGTCAAGCTTGCTGGGTTTACGGGTATGGACATCGGTCTTTACGCCGGAAGTAATCGCTCGGGGTTCTGGCGCGAGGGCAGGTTCCAACGCTGCGACCGTAATATCCTAAAAGAACGGGTTCGGTCCGGTGAAATCAAGCTACTATTGGGCACCGATGCAGCGTCGGAGGGCCTGAATCTCCAACGCCTCGGGACACTCATCAATATCGATCTTCCTTGGAATCCGCCACGGCTCGAGCAGCGTAAGGGCCGCATCCGACGCATCGGACAGGCACGCTCGGAAATCTGGATTGCTAATCTGCGATACCGCGATTCGGTCGAGGACCGTGTACACCAGGTCTTGGCTGACCGATTAGAATCGATTCATGACCTCTTTGGTCAAATCCCTGACACACTTCAGGATGTGTGGGTCCAGGTAGCCCTCGATGACGAACAGGCTGCACGCAGCCTTATAGACCGGACCACGGCAACCAGGAATCCCTTTGACGCGAAATACAGCAAAGTAGAAGACGCAGATTGGGAGACCTGCACTTCGGTCTTGAACAGCGTGAGCATGAAGGAAGTGCTTTCGAAAGGATGGTAGGTGAACTGTGCGTCAGTGAGCTTCGCACAATGCACGGCGAGATCCTGTCCGGTCGTATCCCATGTTAGGTCAGGGCACCATTGCATATGATAGAATCCAGGATATTCTACAGAACAAAGCTGGCTCCATATAGGTCGGGATTCTTTGGATCCTTTCCCTTGTTCCGATCTCTCGCCTCGCTACAAGCGCAATCCTCAGCACCCATACCTTAATTCAGCGATGGTCGGGAAGATAGTGGAGGTCAAGAAGCGACCATGCCGACCTCTCCATCTCCGTAGCCCGATCATAATCTATCAGATCCTGACTCGTGCGAGTCACGGCATTGGTAAGCCCATAGAGTGACAGGTCACCACCCTCGGCGAGATGATGCAGAACACTGGCCTGCTCATCGTCTGTGAGATTGAGTTGCTTCCTGGTTAACTCTACTGTCTTCGGGATATCAGTGATATGCTGATCCTTTGCACTACGTAGACGGCCAACGATTCTGTCAAACACTTCTGGCGTAAGAAGTGCGTCGATGGTGTCGGAGACCGTCATCCAGAAAGCCTTGTCTGTAGCTTCAATAGTTTCCTTCCGGTACAGCTCGAAGGCATGGTCCTGGTCGTCACCCAGTGCCCTGCCCAGATGGAATTTCACCAGACCAGCGTCAGGGGCGATCAGACCGTTCGCGCACACCAACCTATAGATGAGTGGCTCAATTCGTAGTGATCCCATACCGATCTCGCTGTTGCTGATAACCAGGCCTGCCTGTACCACGTCCCCCACAGATACCGCCATCTCAATCTTCGGGAACAGACATTTCAGGTAGAGCTTACGTTCTGTAATGTCCATGGATTCCGGCCTGCATCCCACTTCTCGCAGCTTGGGCACAATAGCCTGGAGCAGGTCATAGTTGTCGAGTACCCGGTACCTGTTGGATAGGAATGCTCTGGCTTTCCCGTTCATGGTCCTAATGAGTCTGGGTTCTGGATTCTCCTGGAACCAGTGATTGACATTATTGGACAGTAGCTCTGGTGCTTCCTGACGCATCCTGTCGTAGTAGCGCTGTGGAATCTGCACACGTTGTGCGATCTGACTATGGGCATGATTCGTGAGGGCGAAGCCTCCAATGTCGAGTATCTCCAGTCCACCTGATGCCATCATCGTGACATGCCTCGTATCTGAAATAAAATCCCGCTTGTTCCTGCCTTCGCTGACTACAGTCTCGATGAGTTGATTAATTGTCTTACCGGCTTTCATGGCGAATCTCCTTGAAAAGAGAAAACCCGATGCTTTGTGCACCGGGTTTATGGATAGTTACCTATTAGTATTATCATCTCTTAACTCTTCTATATGGACCTCCGCAATGGACTGGATTCGTATTTAGGCGACATGAAACAGTCTCATCTAACCATGCGAACAGATCGCATATGAGACAGCCATCCAGTGTCTTTTCGAATGCGGTTTCATACTCCTCATCAGTCTCTGCCGAGAGGG
>JABIQT010000161.1 GCA_018667995.1 Candidatus Latescibacterota bacterium | reverse complement strand
TTGAATGGCCCGTGATTGCCCCAGATAGAAAAGCCTCACCTTACACCCCAGTAGCTTGACTGAAGGTAGGTCAAGGAATTGAGCTCCTGCTATCAGGTGTGCTCTCCTTTAAGCCATTTTCACAACGTCTCCAGTCCGGATAGATTCATTTGCCGCCAACGTAAGAGCCAGCGTCTTTACCCCATCGGCATAGGTCGCTCTCAACTTTGATCGGTCACCGCTCTCAACGGCCTGCAAGAACAGTTCGCTTTCAAATTGATAGGGATTTCTCGAACCTTTGTAGGTGGTGGTTTTACCATTCTCTTCTACTGTGAGGTTCGCGCCCAGTTTGATCGTTAATCCGCGGGTGATGACTTGCATCTCTGTGCCATAGCCTTGATCCGCAACGCAGCCTGATACTATGGAGGCCACCGCTCCGCTCTCAAAAGTGAGAGACACGGTACTCGCATCTTCCACATCGTAATTGGGCATATCGTCCATCAAGCCCGTCGAGCCCGCGGCGTAGACCGAGGTCACCTCACCCATGAGGTATCTAGCCGTATCGAAAACATGGGTCGTCTGTTCCACGATCTGACCTCCAGACTGAGCCTTGACACGCCACCAGGGAACACCAGGTGCGCCACCTATCCAATATCCTATACCCAGAGCTGGACGGCGCCCCTTCAGCAATTCCAGCGCCCGATCCGTCGTGTCCTGATGACGCCAGTTATATCCCACGCAGGCGATAATACCCGAGGCATCTACCGCGGAGGAGATGTTCTCTGCCACGCTCAGAACTGTGGCCAGAGGTTTTTCGACAAATAGATGCAGGCCGTGCTCAATGACTGCCATCTCCGCATCGCCATGCGCGAATGGCGGCACGCACACGTATACGGCGTCCAGCTCTTCGCGCTGAAGCATCTCGCGGAAGTCCGTGTAGGCGGTACCGCCAAATCGTTCGGCCGCGGCGTTCGCCTTTTCCTCCACCACATCAGAGAAAGCGACGAGATGCGCCCGATCAATGTTGGGCAATAGATTGAGATGGTGATTCGCGATCCCGCCTGTACCGATGAATCCGATTCTGACCGCCACAGTAAAACCTCCTATGTTTCAGCATACCCTTTGCCGGATGCATTGGAGCCCTGTTCCTACATTAGGACTACTCTACTCGTAAAGCGCTGTGAAAACCCGCCATAACCTTCAGTGTAATAATCGTCACATCATCGTGATGTGTTGACCCGCCCGTGTGCCGCTTCAGGGCTGTGGTCAAGAACTCCTTGATTTCGTCCGCCGAAAGTCCGGGGCAAGTTTGAAGAACACGAATCAAGCCCTCTATCTCAAACTGTTCGTTTTTCTTATTTCGAGCCTCGATGGCGCCATCCGTATAGAGGACGAGCACATCACCTTCGGAAATGTCGACAGAACCTACCTGGTATTCAGCCTTCAGAAAGGGCCCGAGAATCAATCCGCCTGTATCCAGCAACGATACGCTACCATCAGTACGATATAGAATGGGCGGCGGATGCCCGGCATTGCAGTATCTCATGTTACCATTGCTCAAGCTCAATACACCGTAGAACAGGGTCGCGAATAGATCAGTCCCGCGATCGTCATGTAGTCGTTCGTTCACAACGGTCATGACATCGCTGGGCGTATTCAGTGGATCGGTCGCATACTCGTGAAATACCGTGTACAACGACGCCATAGTTATTGCGCCAGGTACGCCTTTCCCGGCCACATCGCCCACAGCCATAGCAATGTATTGATTGGAAAGGGCAAAGGCATCGTAGAAGTCGCCGCCGACCTCCATACACTGCTCGTGGTATACATTCAGCGAGAGTCCAGAGACCGTGGGAAACTTGCGTGGCATGAGCATTCGCTGGATATCGCCAGCGACTTCCAACTCCTTCTCTAGCTGCCGTGTTCGGAGAGATTCTTCGTGCAGGTTAGCATTCTGAATAGCCACCGCCGCCTGAGAAGCGAAGGATTCGAGGAGGGCGCGGTCCATCTCATCGTACGCGTCGATCCGATCACTCTCGATGTTAAAGACGCCGATCACCTCAAGCCCCTTCATGAGAGGCACAGCCATTTCGGACATGGTTTCAGACCGCGACTGAGCATACCTGTCATCGGTTTTAACGTCGGGAACTATAACAGCCAGCCCCGTCTTTGCGGCCCACCCGCTGATTCCATCTCCGACCTTCAGGTGAATGAGCGAATCCGCGTCTTCGCCGTACCCACGGCCAGACTGCACGACGATTCGATCCTGTTCGGGCTCGAGCAGAAATATCACTGCCGCGTCATAGGGAACCACACGCTGCAGCGAGTCTATGATGAGAGACAACACCTCGTCCATGGCGAGCGATGCGCTGATTCTTTTACCGACCTCGTAGAGTGCGGTGCGTCCCATTACCTCTCTTCGGGCATTTTCTTCGCGCAGAACATGCCGCACTGCCAGCCCTGCGTGGACGGTCAATGCCCTCGCAACTTCCAGGTCTTCGTCTGAAAAAATAGCCGCCACCGACTCGCCGAAAACAACGAGCAAATTGAACATAGCCGGATCTACCTTGTCCTGCACGATCAAGACAGGCTGCATTGTCTTCGGCTCTGTCAGCTGGACCTGGGAAGGCCATGTCACGGTCCGGCAATCATCAATCACCACAACCGTTGGCTGCGAAACCAGCCAGGTTCGGAATATCTCAAAATCGGGAGTCGGCTTCCGAGAATGGTGATCCTGATGGCGGCTCTCAAAGACGATTTGGTCACACGACTCGTCGAGTACGATGAACGCACAATCCACCGCGCCAAGTGCTTCGGGCACGATCTCCTGAATGGTTGCCCTCAAAGACGCGCCGTCAGGCGATGCCGTCATCGACGTCATGGACGCGGCAACACGCTGCCATCGTCCATTGATGTGCGGCACAGCCGGGATTCCGGCCTGTTCTTCAGATGGCAATAGTGACATAAGTTATCAAATCTCTGGGTGGGTAGCGTTCTAATAGCTGCTAATGCGAAGTTGCCTCAAGAGTCCTGTCATATCTTCCGGAATCGGGGCCTTGCAAGAGATGATATCACCTGTGAGAGGATGACAGAACTCAAGTTCTGCGGCATGCAGCGCCTGCCGGGGCATCTGTTCCAGAGCGCCCCGAGCGCTCCTGCGGTCCGGTGGAGAGAGGCGACCGAGTCGTTTTACCCGTCCCCCGTAGGTGCTGTCACCGAATACAGGATTTCCAAGATGCCCCATGTGCACCCTAATCTGATGGGTCCGTCCCGTTTCAAGTTTGACAGATAGGACTGAGCAGAACGCCAGCGTTTCTGTCACTTCGTAGTGTGTGACTGCTGGCTTTCCATTGGAGACAACGGCCATCCTTTGTCGATGACGGGGGTGGCGACCTACGGGTTCATCGACGCTTCCGGCGGTAGGGGAAGGAAGCCCCCAGACAACAGCAGTATACCGCCTGGTCGCCGATCGTGCCTCTATCTGCTGCGCCAGGTCCACATGGACATCGTCTCGCTTGGCAACGACCAGTAAACCCGACGTATCCTTGTCAAGTCTATGGACGATTCCGGGACGAAACGACTCGCCGGGGGATGACAATCTGCCGCAATGATATAACAGTGCGTTTACGAGCGTTCCACTTCTATGGCCGCAGGCTGGATGTACGACCATTCCCGGGCTCTTATTCACAACCAGCAGGGCGTCATCTTCGTATATGATGTCTAACGGGATATCTTCAGGTTCAGCCTGGACCGGTTGATCCACGGGCACTGCGATTCGAATCTCATCTCCCGGACCGATATTCTGTCCAGGCCGGTTTACCGTGCGCGCGTTTACCGCTACGGCCTCACTTCGAATCAGATTCTGAATCTTACTACGAGAGAGTCCCGTATCCGCATCGGCCAGGTACCTGTCAATTCTTTGACGTGGGGCCTCAGGAGGTACGATCCTCACTATTGATGAGCTCACCTTGATCTTCGGAAGCCTGTTCCTGTTTTTCGTTCTTGGGTAACGAAGAGAGGCGCAGGAACAGAATCGCGACTCCAATCGTGACGGCCATGTCGGCCACATTAAACACCGGCCACCTGTAGGTCCCTATGCCCACATCTACAAAGTCAGTAACTTCACCGAATCGCACTCTATCGATGAGATTCCCGACGGCGCCACCAAGAATCCCCATGAGCGCGCGCCGTCCCCAGCGTTCATCGGCCGGCAAGGCATAGAAATAGTATATCAATACGCCGCATGCAACTAGGGAGAGGGCGAGAAACAGCCATCGGTTGCCGGGCATGATACCAAATGCCGCGCCGGGATTGTGAATATACGTCAGCCGTACGTAATCGCTGAGTACCGGTATGGACGCGTGCAATGTCATGTTCTGCTGGACGATGTACTTTGTCACCTGATCCAGAATCACGACGGATAGCAGAATTATGATAAGAAATGGCAATGGATAGACCAAGATGTGGCCCGCGCCAAGATCAGTGACAACCTGAAACAATCGGCGAAACCGGGGCAGAAGTGCCAATAGGACAGTACTACTCGACTCCGCTGTCAGGAAATTCTAACTGGGATCTTCCTCACGGGATTTGCATTCAATGCACATCCGTGCATGGGGTACAGCTTCCAATCGCTTGGAGTTAATCGGCTCCTTGCATTCCGCGCAAATCCCATATGTACCGTCCTTCACACGGTTGAGGGCCTCATCAATATGAAATAGGAACCGCCCTTCACGGGTGGCTAGACTATAAGCCTGTTCCTGCTCCATCATTTCAGTGCCCTGGTCAGCCGGATGCTCAGAATAGGGATGGCTCCCAGACACGTCTCTCACGTTTGTATTTAGCGTCTTGTCACCAAAGTAACCAAGTTCGTGCATGAGTGACTTGCGCTTCTCAAGCAATAGTTTCTCGTAACGCTCAATGTCCTTCGCTTTCATTCAATCCTCCATTAAATGAAGATGCTCCGTTGCCTCGGGCCGTGATCGAAAAGATCACGACGCTAATATTCGCTCTACCATCACAGACAGGGAATCAGAAAGTCGCGTCGCATCTAACGGCATGCTCCCACGCGACACTGGTCCTTCGGGAATGCGACTCGCAATAACATCAGCGAGTGCAATCACAGCCAAATCGGTATGATTCGCGACAATCGTGTCGGATGTGATTCCAAATCCGTATACATCTGCTCCCGTATAAGCCAGGTATCTGCATTCGGCGGCCGTCGGGGAGGCCGCAATGCCGGCAAAGACACACCTGTGTGCGGTGAGTCCTTCAGCGAGCGCGAGCTCCTCAGCCAGCTTAAGAAGCCTGAACCTATACGGTTCCGTCATACTTGAAAAGCGGGGACCAATTTCATCATCATTCGGGCCACTAAGTGGGTTCGATCCCGTTAGATTTATATGGTCCGCGATCAACGCCAACCCGTTTTCAGGTATTCTTGCGTGCAATGTTGTGCAGCGTCCTACTGTCAAGAGGAACGCACCGTCCATCTGCTTCAAAATTCGAATTCCAGCAGTTCGGTCTTGAGACGTCCCATCATCCGATGAAGCGACCATGAGAATGGCTGTGCCGTTCAACATCTTCAAACCGACAAACGGGCGCCAGCTTTCGTCTAATGTCTCAAAGTCAATCGAGTCGCGAGACAGACCTTCGAAGGCGGCAAAGCCAATGATCGATGAGGCGTCGACACGCTGACGTATGTCGTCAGCAATCGACACCAAATCCTTGAATCCGGGGACGTAAGATTCACTCATGACTGCGGTGAAATCCCTGAGTCACCAGACTGTTCGCTCCGTGGCCCCAGTGCATTCTTTGCATCCAATATGGCCATGTGCGATTCAAGAAGTGATCTCAGTTTGATCTCGTAATCTCTTCGAAACATCTCCAGATTATTGAGTTCCCGCTTGGTCTCCAGCACCTGAGTATTGGCATCCGCTATCCAGCGGTCAGCCTGGAGCTCAGCGTCTTTTACAATTAGATCGGCTTCTTTACGCGCATTTACCTTCATTTCGTCTATCACCTGCTGGGCGGATACCAGAGCTTCCTCAAGGTGCCTTCGTCGGGTCCTGAAGCTGTCGAGTTCTCCGGTCATGCCGGCGACTTCCTCCTTGAGGGCCTCGTTCTCAGTCAACAGAGTTTCGTAGCTTCCGGCCACAGCCTTGAGAAAAGACTCGACCTGGTCCATGTCATAGCCACTTACCCAGCGCTGCTTGAATTCCCGGCTCTGAATTTCCTCAGGGGTCAGGCTCACAGTCACCTCGACAGTTTCATAGTTGCATCAGTAGCGGTACTACATTTGAGCGTACAAACCCTATGATCATCGCGGCGATAATAGGAGAAAAATCCATTCCATAGGTGGATGGCATAATCCGCTGTATGGGCGCGAGAATCGGATCGGTATAGATGATCAATAATTGAAAAACAGGCGTAGACGGATCCGGACTAAACCAGCTCAGAATCACACGTGCGAATATGATGTAGAATAGCATATCAAGCAATGTGATCAAGACATTCGCTACCCCGCCTACGAGATAGGATCCAATATCGGCAGCGACCTCCTGGCCACCAAACATTGCCTGGATCTGATACTGAACCAGTCCATCAATCAGACCGACAAGGACAATGGCCACCAGAGCGGCGATGTCTGCACCGCTGGATGCCCGCCCTATGAATCGTCTTAAGGGAAAGAGCACTGGATCAGTCACATTGACCATTACCTGGCCTATCTGACTGAAGCCGAATGGAGTACCCATCGAGATAAAGAAAACACCCAGAAATACCACGGATAGCGCAGTAACCGCAAAATCCTCAATCTCCAAAGCACTATCAATCAGCCCGGCACTTAAGGGCAGTCCCGCCGCAAGGCTCAACAAAACGCCACGAGCAATCATAACCAGCAGAATCCCTACAAGAGGCGACCAGTCTAACCCCTGCCGACTTTTGGGCACATACTGACGAAGAAACTGCAGGAATGGCTCGGTTACCTGGTACATGCCGCGAAGAATCGGATTATCGGTAAACGGCGTCACCGTGGGCAGAATCATTCGCAGCCCCAGAGCCAGCATATACAGCCTCATGGCCAGATCAAGTAATCCCATTACGGCCTCCTCAAGGCTGTGGCCTCGCGCCGAAGATAGCAGTGCCAACCCGAACAAGATTCGAGCCTTCTTCTATGGCCGCTTCAAAATCGTTCGACATACCCATAGATAGATATCGCATTTCCACCCCGTCAATGGCCGTAGCCACTAACCGGTCCCGGAGTTTACGAAGTTCTGAAAAGGCAGGGCGAGAGCCATTGGGGTCATCGGCAAATGCAGGTATGGTCATTAATCCCATTACCATTATTCCCGGTAGTCCAGCCAAATGACCGATTAGTTCTTCAGCTTCTGCCGGTGCTATTCCAGACTTGGATTCCTCGTCCGATGTCTTAACCTGGACAAGTACGGGAATTTTCTTTCCAAGCGCCTCGCAGCGTTTGCTGATTTCCTGCCCCAGCTGAAGACGGTCTACGGAGTGTATCATGTCAAAGACGCGAACCGCGTGTTTGACTTTATTCGTCTGTAGATGACCAATTAAATGCCAGTTTGCCCTATCCCCTA
>JABIQT010000163.1 GCA_018667995.1 Candidatus Latescibacterota bacterium | reverse complement strand
GGCCCGCGGCGGCTGTCGGTGCTCTTGGCTCTCTCATATACTATAGAGTGGTAATACACTATGAGATGATCGAAATTCCCTGGTTGATCCGTGGGCAAATTGATCGCTATATCGAAACGGATTTCACTCTACAGTCGCGGCCACACCTTATCAACGGCTTATCCAATGACACTCAAGGCATACGGAGAGTTTGATCTGATTCAACGAATCCGAGAAAGGATACAGGGCGACGATCCTGATCTGGTTATCGGTCCCGGCGACGATACGGCGGCCGTGCGTCATACGCCCGGCTCACTCTCCCTGCTGAGCACCGACACCTTCGTCGAAGGACTCGACTTCCTGGAGGAGTTCTCCTCGTGGCATCAAATCGGGTGGAAGTGCATGGCCGCAAATGTAAGTGACATTGCCGCCATGGCCGGTCGACCCCGCTTTGCGCTTGTATCCATGTGCCTTCCTGACGAAACCGAAATTGTAGCTGTGGACCACCTTTGTGACGGCATGGTCGATCTTGCCCGACAATACGGCGTCCTGATCATCGGTGGCGACCTGAGCGGCACCCCAGGTCCGCTCACCATCTCTATTACCATTATGGGTGAAGTAGCACCCAATCAGGTGATTAGACGCTCCGGTGCAGAAGCAGGTGACCGGATCTGCGTCACCGGCGAGTTGGGCGGAGCTGAAGCCGGGCTTCGCCTGCTTCAGGCGTCAACCGACGAACCTCTAAATGGTATTTTGCCCGATGACTACGCCAACGTCCTCTCGCGTCATCGGACACCCCGCCCACGTACCGAAGAAGGCAGGATTATCGCCGATTCCGGTTGCGTTGGCGCCATGATAGACATCAGCGACGGACTCAGCGCGGATATCTTGCACATCGGTAAAGAAAGTGGTGTGGGAATCGCTCTTGATGCTAGCCGACTGCCATTGAACACTGCGGCGGCAAGAACGGCAAGCCTACTGGAAATAGACCCGATATCGCTTGCCATGAATAGCGGCGAGGAGTTTGAGCTGGTCTGCACTGTCTCGCGCGCGCAGGCCGACACGCTCTGCCAAAAGGTATACGACGAAACCGGCACGAGAATGTCAGTCATAGGTGAGGTGGTACCTCAAGCGTTAGGCAACACCTGGTTACATGGCAATACAACACATCAACTTAACGCCGGCGGCTACGATCATTTCCGGAAATAGATTCGACGCCAGGGAGCCCAATATGCCCAACCGATTTTTATTCGTGCGATCGCCCGATCTCGATGACCGATGGCCATATGTTCCTGCACAGGTTGCTACACGCCTCTCACAGTTGGGCGAATTAGATGTGGTAAACACAAAGAACCAGGTACCACTTAGCGAACAGACCGAACTCAATGACGTCAACGGTCTGATCTACTTTCCAGGCGGGCCCTCTTTGACAGATGCCTGCATCGCAGCCGCGCCGAATCTCAAAATGGTCGGAGCAGTGGCTGACAACGCCGGATTCGGGCTGCCGATTGAAGCCATCTTCCAACGGGATATTCCTCTGATAGACGGTACCAGAGGCTGGGCCCAGTCTGTGGCCGAGATCGGTCTTTCACTGGCGCTCTCGGCGCTTCGACGATTGCCATGGTGGCACGCCCGCATGTCCGCCTTGACGCCGCATGCGGCATGGCAGTATGAAGCCGACCAGTTCTGCGACGACAAGCGCTTCGTGAACGGCACCTTGGGAACAAAGAAGGTTGGTATCGTGGGACTGGGGCAGATTGGTCGGCGCGTCGCCGAGTGGTGCCATTGTATGGGAGCTAGCGTGGTGGGGTACGACCCATTTCTGCCGAAAGCCGCTGCACAAGAGTGCGGCGCCACGTTAATTGATCTGGACCAGCTCATCGTTGAGTCGGAGCTACTGTTCATTACCGTACCCCCCACACCGTCCGCGGAAAAAATCGTCTCGCGCGAACGTGTATTCCAACTGAGAACCGGAGCTCTCGTTGTAATCGTGACCAGAGCCCACGGCATTGACATGGATGCGCTACGGAAGCGAATCATCAATAATGAGCTCATGGGGGCACTGGACGTTTACGATGAGGAGCCTGTTCCCGCAAATGATCCGTTATTGAACAGGGAAAACGTAATTCACACGCCGCATATAGCGGGTAGGACCCGCGATGCCAATATTGCGGCCATAGACGTCATCGTCGACGATTTTCAGCGAATACTGCTGAACGAACAGCCGTTGGCCCGGGTGACGCGTGAAATGGTGGATATCAGGTTATACAGGAAGGATGTACCCGAGGACGCATGAGTCCTACATACGACCTCGGGCCAATGCTATTCTACTTCTATCTCTATGGTGCTATCCGTAGTTCTGACTGGAAAGCACGTGAGGTTCTCATATGCCGGAGGTGACAGTACTTCGCCCGAAGTAACGTCGAATGAGGCGCCGTGGAAAGGACACCACAGGTCGGTGCCATCAAGATCTCCTTCGCAGAGCGGAGCCCCAAGGTGCGGACAGATATTGTCGACCGCATAATACGTACCGTCCACGTTACAGAGCACGATCTCCCGGCCGTCGGTCTCGACCAACTTCATACTTCCGGATTTCACCTCATCTATATCTGCTGCCTTCACGAATTTACCCATGTTACGTCCTACCTCCTTGTGGCAGACTCCCTGAGCTCATATTGATGATTTGCGTAAAAGGTCCTGCAAGGTATTCGATGATCTGGTGCTGGCAAGGTATTTCTATTCAGACTATAGCAGGCTTCACTGATTTGGCACCCTCAATACAACATTGGTGGAGTCACGATAGACTACAAAGCGCAAAGTATCTGTGCTCTCGAATGCCCTGAGCGCATACAGATAATCATAGATATTCGTTATACGCCGGTCCTCGACCTCTCTAATTGTATCTCCCGCGAGTACTCCGGCTTGTTCAGCGGGACTCGTCGGCGACAGTTCCAGTACAAGGACTCCTCGTT
>JABIQT010000164.1 GCA_018667995.1 Candidatus Latescibacterota bacterium | reverse complement strand
CATCCGGTTCATTTGAACTACGATTCAGCAGCTTATGGTACAGCTTGCTGACACGCAACCTGGGCAGGTTTTTATCGTTGATCAGGACGACGAATTCGTCGTCCACAAGCTCTACAACAAGGTCTGGTATTATGGGGATTGCGGCTTCATCGCTAATGGAATGTCCTGGCTTAGGATTCAATCCGGATATTACCTCGATAGCGGCTTGAATATCCTCAAGAGAGGCTTTGAGAGATTTCTTAATAACCGCCAGCCGCCTATTCTGCAAATCATCCCAATGATTTGAGATCAAGGTGGCTGACAAAGAATCGCCCTTCCCGATGGATTCGAGTTGGAGCTGCAGCGACTCCTGCAGGTTCCGAGCCCCGATCCCGACCGGGTCCAGTGTCTGAATCTTCAGTAGTACCTCTTCGATGCTTTGCACGCTTTCTTTGTAGACCAGAGCAATGTCTTCAAGCGACATCAACAGCAATCCATCATCTTCCAGGTTGCCAATCAGATACTCTCCAATTTCACGCTGCCGTTCTGTAAGTTCAAGCAGATAGAACTGTTCCAGTAGGTACTCGTCCAGACTGACTCCAGACTTTCCCTCGCGATCCATCAGATTCTGATCTTCGTCCTTTTGATATTGTTCCTGATACTCCTTCTCGTAGGCGGTTCCGTCCTTCAGGTACTCGTCCCAATCGACTTCTTTATTGTCTTCTTTAAGTTCCTTCTCTTCCTTGGCATTCTTATCCCGCAGATATTCATCCCAGTCGATCTCCTCTGATTCCTCCTTTTTCTCAGCTGCAGGCTCAGGCGCCTCGTCGGGCTCGTTTTCCGATTCAGCATTCGAGGCATTCTCGCCGTCTTCGTCCTCATCCTCCATAACTTCAAGCATGGGATTGTCCTCAAGCTTCTGCTTAAGTTCAATCTCCAACTCCATGGATGTATACTGGAGAAGCTTCAGCGAGTACATAAGCTGTGGAGATAATTTCTGCGTTATTTCTGTTCGTAATCCGAGGTCCATGATTGTACTCTCAGAATTAGGGCTTCCTTACCTTAACTAATAGGTCGGTTTATATCGGTGCGAAAAGATCAATCCAACCGGAAACGTTCACCCAGATATATTCGGCGAGCTTCCGGATCGTTGGCCAGGAATTCGGCAGTGCCTGACTTCAAAATGGCCCCTTCGGCCATGATATATGCCCGATCGGTAATCTGTAGTGTCTCTCTAACCGTGTGATCCGTAATCAGAATCCCAAGCCCTCTCGACTTCAATCTTCGGATCATCTCCTGGATGTCCTCTACGGCAATGGGATCTATTCCAGCAAACGGCTCATCCAACAGTATAAAGCTGGGGTCCGTTACAAGTACTCTACTGATTTCAGTTCTTTGGCGTTCGCCACCCGAGAGCGTGTATGCTTTCTTTCTCGCCAGATGCGTCACTCCGAAGTCCTCAAGGAAAGCTTCCAGGCGCTCTTTTCTTTCCAACTTCGACAGCGGTAAAGTCTCAAGAATTGCCATCAGGTTTTCTTCAACAGTCATCTTCCTGAAAATCGAGGGCTCTTGAGCCAGATAACCAATCCCGATCCGAGCCCGTCGATACATGGGCCACGACGTGATCTCCTGAGAGACTTCTTTCTCTTCATCCTCAAGCACTATCTGACCTGACTGAGGCCGGATCATACCGACAATCATATAAAACGTCGTGGTTTTGCCGGCGCCATTGGGTCCGAGAAGCCCTACGACCTCTCCCTGCTCTACCCGTATCGTTACATCGTTTACGACACGCCTACTCTGGTATACCTTAACGAGTTCTCTTGCTGCCAGACATCGCACGCGCATTCCCGATTCTAAGGCAACGTACCGGCCTCAGCAGGAGTGGTGTATATCCCCGTCACAGCCCCGCGGGCAGACACATTTATCAACTGACCATCGACTATCGAAATGGTTATTTCCGACGCACGGACGCTATTGCTGCCAGGTGGGCCATCCGACGAAGCCTCGCCAGCAGAATTGTAGACGCTGGTGGCATTCTGTGTGGCCCGGATTTCGCGAACTGACTCTTCTTGAAACTGAATCGTCAAGGTCCGCCCTTCGATAGTGCTCCTGGGCACATTTAGAGAGCTCGACTCCTCCAGAGACAAAACCGGAGCATAAAGAGCCCTGGCATTACCGGTAACAACCGCTTCGGTAACAGAATCGTCCGCGAGTGTGAGACGAATATCCTCCCCACCCACTTCGTTATTGCCCTCTCGCAGCTGTGGATCGCCTGCCAGATGCGCCCATTCAGCGGTGTAGTGCAGCGTGTCACACGTCGCACGCAGATCTCCACGCGTCACGACTACCGAATCATACACATCCGCCAGCTTGTCTGTCATTCGATAAACCATCTGGTTACCCGTAACGACGACCTGTTTCTCAGAATCTATTTGATACTTCACCAATTGCGGATTACCGGTTATCAAGGCCTCTTCTGGTTCCCTCGTATAGTCGACGCGATCACAGGTCACTCGTATCTTCTCGAACCTATCGTGCACCGTGACGCTATCGGTTATGACAGCACGCCTTGCCGAATCCGGTCCCGCAAAGTAGTAGGATAGTCGCTTTCCCGATATCGCCAGATCCTGCCCCTCAGCCGAACGAAGCAGCTGAGGCGATCCAGTCATTATCGCGTATTCTTCTTTCTGAAAATAGTGCCCCTGCTCACCTTTGAGAGTCAGCCCTTGCTGCTCATCCACAATTACCACAGATCCCCTGGCAATTGCCTGTCTGTCTGCTTCGAGATATACAACGTGATCCGCAGACATGATGGTCCCGCTGCGCACAATAACCACGTGACCGTCGAGGGCGAGCTCACCATCCACTTTCCGGTATCGGACATAATCGCTGCTCAGGACAGTTTCGCCATGTATTATCGAGACGTTGCCCTCAAGGTGAAACACATCATCAACGCCTGTACCACGCCAGGAATCGGCATGTTTCACTTCCACGGGATCCGATTGCGCCGTGGCCAACCGAGACAGTCCCAAGCACATTATGATCACCAGCAGAGCAAGGGCGAAAGGGCTTGTAGCCCGAGCATTGAGTGCCCGCAATATAACACGGCAACCTAGCACAGTCAAGAGGCAACAGGTACTTATGAACGAATTAACACATGCATTCTGCATATATGGCACACTTTGTGCTTGTTTTGCATTTATTCATTTGGCGAGTCGTTCATCTGCTCGCGCAGCGCATCTCCGCGATCAAATGTTCCCTCGACGTCCTTAAGGATCTGCCACTGATCCAAATTTGGATCCGCCTCAAATCCGACGCCCGTAATGACGTCGCGTTCCGTGGAGATCCGAACTCTGGATCTGGTCGTTATCCGATTGTCGTCTTCGATCCATGACAGAGAGTCGGTCTCAAGCTTTCCGCGATCGGGGCTGATGATTACCACGGAACCAGAGACAGTCATATCGCGCGTTTCTTCGAATATCACACCCTCGGCAGCGGTGAGTGTCGACGACAGCACACCATTCTCGTCGAAAAACTGGACGGTTAGCCCCTCGTCTATACGGGTTTCCTGTTCGGTCTGAAAGAACACACGATGGCCGGCTTCGACGATCACTCGGTGCCGATCGTCCTCCAATAGGTAAATTGTGGCCTGCCACGATTCTTGATCGGGAAGACGTCCTACTGCTTCCGGCGTGGTACCGGGAGACCGATTCTCCTCCGAGCAGCACAGCCAGACGAGGCATAGCAGCAGCAATGCCAAATGATTCATTCCCCCGGGGGTTTTGTTTTCCATCTTTCGTGCATCCAGACCCATTGTGCCGGCGCCCTCCTGATGAGTACTTCGAGCTCCGATGTGTATCTCTGCGTTACGGCAACTATCGACCGCTCAGATGGCCGCTTCTCCACATCAATTGGCGGCCTGACAGTCACCAGGTGGGTGTCGTCTTCAAGTCGATGAATTCCCATAGGTACGATCGGCGCTCCGGTCCGTCCAGCGATAACCACGGGGCCGATTGGTGTAAATGCCGGTTTGTTGAAAAACTCTACAAAAACGCCCGGCACACGAGTGTCCTGATCCACGAGAAGACCGACCACCTCGCCACGTCGTAGTGCCCTCAGGACAGCCGAGGTGGCGTGACTACGGGGCACCACCTTGAGCCCTCCCAGAGACCGATTCTCCTGAAGCAGTGCGTCGAGCCGCTCATCGTGTAGGGTTGTCGCCACCACGGTAACGCGGAATCCACGCATCGCCAGGAACGTACCCAGTAGTTCAAAGTTACCGATATGGCCACTGACCGCAAGAACTCCCTCGCCTCTTCCATAGGCTTCTTCAAGATATGACAGCCCCTGGTGCGAAATGAGCCGATCCATGGTGGCCGAATCCAGCTTCCTCATGCGAAGCACATCTACCGCGTTCCGCCCTAAATTCCGGAAAACACTGACGGCCATTCTTGCGGCGTCAAGACCAGGACATTCACCCGCATATGCCAACTTGAGATGTGATATGGTCCGAAGCCGCGTTTCTCGCGCGGCATGGTACGCGATTCGGCCCAACACATCGCAGATGGAAAGCGCAGTCCTGCGTGGAATGAAATTTATAAACTGGAGAAAGCCACGAATAGAGAGGTATACGATCCGGTGCCTGAGTCGTTTGCGCCACATGTCGGCCACCTTCGGGTGCCGTCGGAGTCCGTTATCGGACGTCGTGCCGCCGGACGACCTCGCTGATTTCAATCAGCTGATTGAGCAGAGGTTCGAGTTGGTCTATGGGTAGCATGCTTGCGGCATCGCACAGGGCCTCATCAACGCGCGGATGCGTTTCGATGAAGACAGCGTCGCACCCCGCGGCCACACCTGCTCTCGCCAGGGGATAGATGAATTCGGGAGTCCCACCCGAAGCGTCGCTACTTGGGCGCCCGTAGATGCGCACCACGTGGGTTGCATCGAATACCACTGGATAGCCTGTTTTTCGCATCAGCGGAAGCGAGCGCAGATCGGTCACCAGGTCATGATATCCAAAACTCGTGCCGCGTTCAGTCAGGAGGATCTGTCGGTGTCCCGTCGAT
>JABIQT010001121.1 GCA_018667995.1 Candidatus Latescibacterota bacterium | reverse complement strand
GCGAATTCAGTCATCGAGCTGACCGTCGATATCCTACCGCAGTTCAATGGGGAACAAGGTGGTTTGATTCTCTATGTAGACGACGATAACTACATCAAACTCGTGCGTGAAATGGTTGACGGAAGACAGGCCGTGGTCCTGGCGAATGAGGTTGAGGGCGGGACGACGACCAACATGGTTGCAGATTTTCAATCACCGAGAGTCGGTCTCAGAATTGTCATCGAGGGTGAAAGGCTGACGGTCGGATGGAAGTCACCGAAGGCTGACATCTATGACACCGAACAGTTTGAATACTGGCTGGGGCACATGCCTGAAGTAAGGATCGGGATTTTCACGCACGGCAGCAATCCCGATAACGAGGCTGTATTCAATGGCCTCAATATCACCGATTGGTCCGAGTAGGAAGTTCGCCGCATCACGTTCGCGGGTGACGTATCCTGCTGGTACGGTGATCATGTCGCGCGGTGCTCATACGTTTAAGCATGAATATAGCATGTCGTGCACCCGGGAGAAACCGATGACCTTCACGCAGGGGATCGCGGAGATTGTCCTTGTCGTCGAAGATGTACGGAGATCTGCGAGATTTTACCAGGATGTCGTCAGACTTGCAGTAGAGAAGGACGGTGGTGACGCGTATGCCTGGTTCTGGACAGGGCAACCTGAACGATCGCAGCGTCTTGGTTTACTGAAGGAGCCGCTGGCGTTTGAGCAGTATTCACCCCGGCCAGAAGGTGAGCGTTGGGGCCCGGTACATTATGCGTTTAGGGTGCCCAGAGACGAGCTGGATGCAGCGGCAGCACATGTTCAGGGATGTGGTGTAGACATCCATGGACCAGAGCATATCCGTTGGATGCACGCCCAAGTATACTATTTCTTCGATCCGGATGGAAATTTGCTGGAATTGTGGTCTCCTGATCCTTCCCTTGGAAGTCACTTTGAAGTCAGAGTAGAATTTTAGGTGCATTCTGCATTACAAGGGGAGCTCTATGAACGGCTTCGCGCGTCTCGGATGGTCTCGCCATTCATGCCATCCCATACCAACCTTCTGATATGGGTCAGATCACCAACCCGATTACTTCAAGCCCACCTCGTGGTCTGGTCCAGGATAATACGGCTATGAAACGACTGCCTCAATTACAAGAACTGTCCAGAGATCATCACCGTGGTCTGGTTCTGGCACGGAAAGCCCGAAGAGCTGCAAGCAGCACTGATGGAGCCACCATAGATCGGACCTGGGCAGAAGTGGCGGATGTATTTGAGATCGAACTGTCGCCTCATTTTCTGATCGAGGAGGAATTCATCGGGACAGCGCTGGTAGCGAGAGGTGAGGAAAAGCTCGTACAGAGGCTCTCGGAAGAACATGAGGAGCTGCGCGGACTCATCGATCCTGAACATCCCCGGAACAGAGAGAACCTGAATCGTTTCGGGGACCTTCTTGAGCAGCATATACGGTTCGAAGAACGAGAGCTATTTGAAGTGGCCCAGGGACAGCTAAGTGAGGATGAATTGGCTGCGGTAGCAACGGCATGCCATAAGGGCTCGCCCCGGGACGTTGAATGAGGTGCAATCTGAGGACTCATTCCCATACGTTGCAGGCATCGCATCAACGACTGTGACGCACACTACTCAATATCAATACCATGGGGTTGCTGCCAGGAAGCGTGTGCCTATGCGTGGGATTGATTGGTTCGGTGAACATAATCCTGCTGAGATTGATGTGACTCTTTGTAGGTCAGCAGACAATCAGTATTCGCGGAGAATGAGCTCATGAATTCTTTAGACATGATATCGACATTCCTTGGATGGTGTATGGTCCTTAATTTTGCGGTTATTCTACTTGCTGTGCTGATCTGGAGTCTTTTTCATGAGGGTATGGCCAATCTTCACGCTAAGATCTTCGGTATTACCCGTGAAGAAGCCAAAGTCACTTTCTTTCGCATCGTGCAACAATATAGACTCGCGATTGCCTTTCTGAATGTGGTTCCGTACATCGCTCTGCAGATTATGATGTGAGTCAGCTATTGCTACACATTGCCCATCCCTGCGATT
>JABIQT010000447.1 GCA_018667995.1 Candidatus Latescibacterota bacterium | reverse complement strand
TGTTAGACAGCCGTTAGCTCGAACAAAAAAACGGACAGAAAACCCAGGAGAACTGCCAGCCTGAGTCATTCTGTCCGTTTTCTTTAAGAACATACCCCAGATAGGATTCGAACCTATGACCTACGGCTTAGAAGGCCGTTGCTCTATCCAGCTGAGCTACTGAGGCAAAAGCACCCAACTAATATAGAGTTTGGATGCACTCTGTCAACCGCAGATCAGCGGTTTTACCGGAGTAAGGCAGGGCTTGAGACTGCGGCAGTCGCCCGCGCGACAGTCCAGTCGCATCTTTTCAGAACATTAAGATATATCATTCGCAGCTATATGCTCGTGCCCTACGAGATCTCTGGGAATGGTCCGACTATAGAGTGGTACTACCCGATGCGATTTCAAGGGCGGCACGGAAACCAGAATGATTGAATCGATGGACGGGAGCCTCAGTGAATGATCAAGCATAGCGTGCCGAAACCGATGCTCCCTTTGCGTCGACTGATGAGGTTGCCGGACCTTGCGCGGAAGTGCTGTTGGAGCTTCCTGCTGTTGCTGAGCTGGCCAACCTTGTGTTCGGGGGCCTTTGACAGGTTCATGGTGGGCGCCCGGCCCACAGGGCTTGGAGGCGCCTTCGTAGGATTAGCGGACGACGCCAATGCAGCCTGGTCCAATGCTGCCGGGTTGGGGTTTCTTAGTCATTCCGAAATTTCTACGCTATTCTCGCGACCGTTCGGTTTGCGGGAATTGCAGAATCTGCAGTTGGTTGCGGTGATTCCAAGCAGGTATGGCGGTGCTGGAGTAGTCTTCAATACATACGGCAGCAAGATGTATCGGGAGACTGTGATGGGTATCTCGGCAGGTCGCCGCGTCCTTTCTGCCCTATCCCTGGGCGTTGGTGCAAGAATACTATCGCTATCCATTGCAGGATATGGATCCACACATCTATTCGATTGGCAGGGCTCGGTCTTTATTCAACTTCCAGCCGCCGTGAAGGCTGGCCTGGTTATTGAAGGACTGAACAGTCCTCGTTTTGAGGTAGGCAAGAACCGGGTACCCCGTACGGTCCATGCGGGACTCAGCAAGAAGACCGACCGCGTCATGCTATCCGCCCAAATTGATATCTCCGGCATTGCGCCGAATTCATACCGCGTAGGCCAGGAGTTCAGCATATCACCCCAGTTGTATGTGCGCGCCGGAATTTCCACGGCGCCGTCCGTATTCTATGCGGGATTGGGGGTGCGCAAGGAGCATCTCCATGTGTCATATTCGATCGCTTCTCATCCGACGCTCGGTTTCACGCACCTGATATCCTTCTCGATTGGGCTTACCGAGGAACGAGAGGGGTGATGTACCGCCTGATTTTAGTGTGTGCACTTAGTTGCCCGATACTGGCGGCCGCCCAAGAGGCAAATGAGATCGTCACTCATACGGTGGATAGCGACGATGGGATGACCGATGAGTCAGATCTAATCCGGCTCGATTGGCTTCGACAGAACCCCATTGACCTAAACCGATGTAACGTGGAGGAATTAACGCAATTGCCCTGGATCACTACCACTCAGGCTCAGGCACTCATTTCCTATCGTAAAAAACATGGACGTTTTGCACGAATTTCAAAGATCTCGTCAGTCCCAGGATTGGATCGGAGTCTCTTGAACCGAATCAAACCGTTCGTTAAGGCATCAAAGGATCGCGATCTATCTTCCGGTCGATGGCGGGTCGTATCGAGTCAAAAGGAAGACGGACATCAACCGGAACCGGGTCGGATGGCTGTACAGCTGAACGCTTCAGTTGGTACGCGTGCTAAAGTGGGTCTACATGTTGATAAAACACCGCACGAGTCTGAACTCCGGCCGAAAGGAGGGTACCTGGACATTTCGACCGGAGGAATCCTCCAACGCCTTGTAGTGGGCGGTTACGCGTTAGAATATGGGCAGGGCCTGGTCTTGGGTCCCTCCGCCCATCGCCGAATCGACGGTTTAGGATCCCGCGTAAAATGGCGAGGCCGCGGCCTCGTAGCTTCCACGGGAAGTACCCGGGGTGCTCGGCAAACCGGCCTCGCCATTTCCATGGGAGGGAGGCAAACCACTGGTTCTTTTTTTGCTGGGCGTTTGCGAGCAGGCGGATCAATCGTGGGTTCACGGATAGAAGGGAGATTCAATGATCGTAAACTCGGCATATCCGCAGCTAGAATGACCGGTCCAGACATAGAAAATGTACGGGGCACATTCGACTTTGAAATTCCTATTTCAGGCCTGACCGTGTTTGGTGAAGTCGCACCGTTTCAGAAGGGCGGTACAGAACTGAGGATAGGTCAATCCTGGAAAGCTGGTGCGTTTGATGGAGGCCTGCAAATTGGGTTTTTCAACAAAGGTCTTCAGATTAGATGTACCGTGATCATCAATAGGATCTGTCGATAATTCTAAATATCCATATCCTGTTTCCGGGCGCGTTGGCTTGATGCCAAATG
>JABIQT010000193.1 GCA_018667995.1 Candidatus Latescibacterota bacterium | reverse complement strand
TTATCACCGAGTTGGCCACGACGTGATGACCAGCTCGGCATCCTTGCCCGACTACTCATCGGCGATCTCCTACACCATCAAACTGTTGAAAGATCGCGAAAAAGGAGTGGTACGCGAACTATCTGACATTGACGCTGTGGGATTCAAACCTGTACACGCTATGAGTGTTACCGGCTGCAAGGCGTTGACTGACGACGTACTCGACGCGATGCATACGGCTATTCCTCTGGCGCCGGCGCACAATCCACCTTATCTCGCGGCAATTCAACTGTTCCGGGAATTGATGCCAGAAATCCCGCTCTATGGCCTATTTGAACCAACCTTCCATGAGACTATTCCAGAATTCGCTCGTGTTTACGGTGTGCCTCAAGAGTGGGAATCGCGATATGGAATTCGACGCTACGGATTCCATGGCGCCTCACATCGCTATATTGCTGAACGTGTACCGCAATTGATAGGACCTGATTCCGATGCCGAAAAGATCGTTTCATGCCACCTTGGAGGAAGTTCATCGGTTTGCGCAATTGATGGTGGAAAGTCCGTTGATACGTCAATGGGTCTTACTCCCCAGTCCGGATTGATGCAATCCAATCGAATAGGGGATTTAGACCCATTTGCAGTCCTGTCGGTAATGGATCAATCCGCTCTCACGACTGATGAAATACGTGGTATTCTGTGCAGTCAGAGTGGCCTCAAGGGAGTCTCAGGTTTGGAAAGCGGAGATATGCGTGATCTTCTTGAGGCTGAGCACGGGGGCCATGAACGAGCATCACTTGCTGTGAAAGCCTTTGTGTATGAGATTAAGAAGTTGATAGGCGCCTATGCCGCGGCCATGGGTGGTTTGAGTGCGGTGGCATTCACTGGTGGTATCGGCGAACGAAGCACTTTGATACGAGAACGGGTGTGTACAGGACTCGAGTTTCTCGGGGTCGAGATAGACGACGATCGTAATAGATCGTGCGAGAATGAGGGGATAATCTCGTCTCATGAGAACCCGGTTGCAGTGGCGGTGATTCCTGCACGGGAAGAGTTCGTTATAGCGAGAGAGGTCTCGAGCACACTTAAGCTTACTAAGGGTGATACTTGATCTTGAAAGAACTGTTCGGTGTCAATCTGACTGATCTGCCCAAGAATGGCGAGACACGATCTGAGGTGTAAAGTGCAACGGAGTTTATGTGAGCGATAACCAGTTTCGTGAAAAGCCCTGTTCTCTCTGTGACGACTGTCGCCTGTGTGAAGCGGTGAGTTATCAGTCCGACGAGGATCGTATCACAGCCGTTGTCAGGGAAACAGTCGTGCGTGTTATTGATCAGTTTACTGGAGCTGTTGATCCTGGTTTCGATCTCCCGGTCGGAGTTTCGGCCCGCCATCTCCATGTCACACAGCGAGACCTCGAGGTACTTTACGGAAGCGGCCACCAACTTCGAAACATGCGCAGCCTGCAAGGCCCTGGCGAATTCGCAGCGGAGGAGACAGTAACTCTGGTCGGTCCTAATATGCGGGCTCTGCAAGGTGTGCGGATTCTGGGTCCTTGTCGGACAATGACGCAGGTCGAATTGTCATCAACCGATGGTGTATACTTGGGTATCGCACTTCCACTCCGAGCCTCCGGCGACGTTGACGGATCCGCACCTATCACCATCATTGGTCCAAACGGAGGATTGAACCTCGCACATGGTGCCATTAGAGCCGATCGTCACTTACACATTGACCCGCGACTGGCCTCCCAGTTTGGCGTAGAGGAGGGACAGTACGTTCAAGTCGACGTCCCGGGACCAGCAAGCT
This sequence comes from Candidatus Latescibacterota bacterium, assembly GCA_018667995.1. Lineage (GTDB taxonomy): Bacteria > JAAXHH01 > JAAXHH01 > JAAXHH01 > JABIQT01 > JABIQT01. The sequence continues at coordinate 1,737 of JABIQT010000193.1, read as the reverse complement.
TGACATTTAACCACGTCAGAATTCGCGTGAACGACGGCTTCGACCCTCCAGCTATGCACATAGACACTGACGACGGCAATGCTGCTGGACTCAAGTGCGGGGACATTGTACGTGCCGTAGTAAAATAGAGCGTTCAACCCAATGTCTTTGTCGAGGTAAACTCATTGATTTAAACAATAAAGGGTTGATATTTCAACCGAAGCACATATTTTGGTCGTTTCGACCGTTTGAAAAATACCCGCTCCAGAACAAACAGCGATTCGCGGGAATACCGGTAAGAAAATATGAACGCCTGAGCGTCAATACTACGAATTAGATGAGAGGATCCTAGATGGAAGCGTTGGGCATGGTAGAGACCCGCGGATTGGTTGCATTGATCGAAGCTGCAGACGCCATGGCAAAAGCAGCCGATGTGAAGTTGGTCAAAGTTGAGAAAATCGGAGGCGGTTATGTCACCGTGCTATGTCGAGGTGATGTGGCCGCAGTGAAGGCTGCCATTGATGCCGGTGCTGCTGCTGCAGAGCGGATAGGTGAAGTCGTCTCCACGCACGTGATCCCTCGTCCTCATTCTGACGTCGATGAGGTATTGCTAAAGTAGATCAAGGTATCTTTACGAACGCATTCTGACTTCATCTGCTGTTACAGACAGGTGGAAGTGAGGTAGACGTGGAACTAGCACGAGTCTCTGGCACTGTCGTTGCCACGCAGAAGAACGAAGGACTCGCTGGTCACAAGTTACTTGTGGTCGACTTGTTGAAAGTGGGCGGTGAATCTACCGGCACGAATTTGGTGGCGCTTGATACAGTTGGCGCTGGCTTCGGGGAAACAGTGATTGTTGTTCGAGGCAGTTCTGCGAGGCAAGCAGAAGGAATGACCACCGTTCCCGTTGATGCCTCTATTGTTGGCATTGTGGATTCGATCGAGGTCGGCGGCGAGATCAAATACAACAAATCTGAGGACGAATAGGCGAATGATAAACCTGACTGAGTCTCATATATCCTCTGTGGAGAAAAAGAAGTGAATATAGACGAGCGCCAGATTCAAGCCATCGTCCAACAGGTTGTCGCCGAGCTTGGTGGTCGCGAGGACGACCGAGTTAATGCTCCAACCAATGGAACCCGACACGGGCAGTTTGCACGCATCGATGACGCAATATCCGCCGCTGAGCAGGCCTTCCATCAACTTCAGGAGACTTCGCTGGAGATACGGGAGAAGATGATCGCAGCCATGCGTGAGATCATCATGGATCATCGAGAGATGCTTGCCAAAATGGGCGCAGAAGAAACCGGAATTGGTAATTGGGAAGATAAAGTCAATAAGCATATGGTTGCTGCCACAAAAACACCTGGGCTGGAAGATATAAAGCCAGAAGCCGTTACGGGTGACCATGGCCTCACTGTTACAGAACGGGCACCCTACGGAGTTATCGGATCGATAACTCCGATGACCAACCCTTCCGAAACAATTATCAATAATGGCATCTGTATGATTGCCGCTGGCAATGCCGTTGTTTTCAACGCCCACCCCAGCGCTAAACGAGTCACCATGAAGGCCGTAGAACTGGTCAATCAGGCCATCGTGGGAGCAGGAGGCCCCGATAATATCCTCACGGGAGTGGTGGAGCCGACGCTCGACACGGCCCAAGTGCTCATGACCGACCCACGAATTCGACTCCTGGTGGTCACGGGTGGTGGCGGGGTGGTCAAGGCGGCCATGAGCAGTGGAAAATTCCAAGGG
>JABIQT010000165.1 GCA_018667995.1 Candidatus Latescibacterota bacterium | reverse complement strand
GACCCGTCCACTTCTTAGATCTTGCCATAGACGTAGTCGAGGTATTGTTCGATGCTGCGATTTGCGATAACATCCCACGCATAAGACCGTTGATAGAGACTGCGTGCCTGGACTCCAATATCGTGGCGAAGTTGAGGCGCAAGGATGAGTTTCTCGATGGCCGCAACGAATTCATCCTCCGCATTTTCTGGCAGGAGAACGATATTCTCATTATTCACGAATGATTCCGTAGTGTCGCTTCCACGGTTAGAAACGACTGGAAGGCCATGTGACAATGCGGAAAGCATCGAGCTCTTCCTGTCGCTTGCCCCACGAATGTCCGTCATTACATAGATATCCAGTAGGGAGAACCAACCCGAGACTTCGTGCGGCGTACCTGATCCAGTCCAAACAATATATGCCGCGAGATCGAGATCATCAATGCACTTTTTGACGTATATAAAGTACGGATGCTCCTCCGAGTAGGGGCCAATAAGTAACAATCTGATATGATGGCCTCGGTCGATTAGACCGCGCAGGCATTTCAGCAGAAGATCATAGCGCTTGTCTATATGTAACATGCCAAAGCTGCCGAGTAGTATGGCATCCTCGGGCACTCCGAGACCATGTTTCAGGTCCGCCCGCTGTGGGCGGAGGTTCTTGGCTGTATTAGGAACTGCACGCTCAGGTATGATATTGGGGCCGATGGGCATGACGTGAAGACGATTTCTCTTCCAGGGATACAAATGGCCAAGGTGCTCTGCCCGTTTGGGAACTGATACGAAAGCCTCGGAACACCCCAGGAGTATGATGGTATCCTTTACTCTATTCAGTAGGATAAGGATATTCTGGCGCAAATCGTTGATGAACGGTGTGTATATCTCATGGAATGTAATGAAAACGGGACGTCCTGCCAGTAATCGTACCAGACTCGGCAGTATGGCGATACCGAATGAGAACGATCCAAACATCTGGGGTGTATACTGAATGTGGACGACATCATAGCGCTCACGGCGGATATCGCTGAGTATTTTAATTATGGTTCTGAAATTCCAGTTACTGTAGGCCCTTCGGACCAGGACCCCATTATTCTGGAGCAACGCATGTGAGGCCTTCTCTGAATTCGACGTAAGCACCGAGACTTGCCAGCCCATGTCTCGAAGCGTAAGAGACAGATGCGCAGCATTGTCACCCACGCCGCAGATATCAGGCGGATAGGTCGCACATATCATACATATGCGGGGATCTTTATCCGTGCTTCTATCTGCTGTGGGTTGATCACGGGTGCGTGATGGTGCTGTCAAAGTTGTGTATGCCTGCTCTGAGGAACCATCCCGCCTGCTTTCGCAGGCAGGACAGACACTGGTGTGGCCCGGGAACTTGGAAAGCTGATTCTTCCATCCTGTCACTGAATAGGCGCTAAGGGATTTCGATGGAAATGAATCCGCCTGGGCATTCCGTCATATCGGATGCATTAGACATATATAATACGGATTATGCGTTTTCGGGTCAATGATGCGGGTCACGCTCAATGGTAGTTCACACGGATTCCCTGTTGTGCCATACGGTTTGACGTAGACGTGGAAACGGCGTAGATGGTAACGGGATCCGGACCTCGTGACTGGAAGACAGGAATAAAGACTTCGTCGTATCGCTGGACTACTGGGGCGATCAGTAGCGCGTTCAAATCTGGAACGGTATGACCGGGCGCGGGGGCGGAGAGCACGTACTTCACATTGTGCCTGAGGAGTGTGCGCGAAATACTATCCGGCGTAGGAAATCCGGGAGGAGGTATGCAGAGCCGATTGGTTTCTGCGAAGACGCGTGAGGTGCTGATACACATGAGAATATCGTCCTCATCTGTCTCAGATCGTATCCAGGCCAGAGCTTCACCGAAGGCCACTTCCGATGGAGGTAGATTGCCGTTGCGGTAGGAGAAGGACGTTTCAATCTGCCTGACATGGCCATGTGCATTCGGTATAGCAAAGCACAAAAAGAGAGCAATGCCAACCATTCGTAGCGTTGCAGGTGAGATCCATGTCCCCCATCGGCGGACAAACTCCCGAGTCGTTAGATAAAGACCCAGCCACATCAGCGGAATAGCTGTTAAGAGCATCTCAGGTGCCGACCAGGGCCATACCATCAAGGCAAAGCCCACGACCATTCCGTAGGTACCAAGCCAATCATTGCCCATTCTTGTGGATACTCCGAAGAACACGAGCGCTGCCAGCGAAAGACTAACCAGATTGCTGATAGCCATACTCTCCATCGGCGCCAGAGCGGGCAACATGCCAATTCCAATCAACTCTGACAGGTAGCGCCAACAGTTTCGGGTCATACGGATAACGAAGTCGAGCGTGTCGGCGCGGCCTAGTAGTCCAATGTCTGGATTCTTCAAAAGAAATGGTGTGAGGATTGATTCACCCTCTTGGATGGAGATCCAGAAGCACCAGGGCAACAGAACGAGAAAGACGCACAATCCGAACCAGGCTGCCTGCCGGTATTTTGAGATCCTTACCAGCGATATGCCTATAGAAACGGCTACGGCCACCATGAATAGGTTGCACAGTATCAATAGCCCACTCAGAAATCCAGTACGGCAGATTTGCCACGGACCATCTGATCTTCCATCCTCCGATATATTTTGATGGAAGTTCGATAGTAGTGCCATGGCGAGAAAGGCGCTAAGCATCTCGGGAGAAATCTGTACAGACTGTTTACCAACCATGGGAGTCAGTGCTACCAGAACAGTCAGATACGCAGCACCCCGTCGACCTATTCGAGCTACGAACAAGGACCAAACCACCCAGAGAAATCCAGCTGCGGCGAGGAGATTTAGAATCAGTGCGCCTTGTGTCGCCTCGAATATGGCCCCGAGTAACCAGATACTCACTCCGAGAATCACAGGATATCCCGGATCGCTTGTCAGAGCCGGGGGATGGTCTGGATGGCTGGCAACTTGGAATCCTTCTCCCTGGACCAAACTCCGAGCAAGCGATGTATTCTGAAAAGCCTCGTTGCTGGTTTGAGGAATGTAGCTAAGGGCGTAAACCGCAACGGCCGCGCAAACAATCAGCAGAGGGGTTAGAATGGTACCCGAAATCGGATCATTGTCGGTGATATACCGCGGCATGTCAGGGCTCCGCCACGGGTAGGTGAACGCTATACACGTCTATCGATGAAGCATTGTCGCTGTAAACTAGAGAGAATATCTCGGGGTATTGTTCAATCACGGGGAGCAGGTATTTCTCATCGAGAGAAGGTCCCGTTCCTTTCACGATGGTTCGTCCCGTCACAAAGAAGTCAGGTTTAGTTCCTCGTACATATGCCATTGAAACATCAGGTCGGTTGCTCATTGATGCGGCGACCGCCTGCCGTCCCGTGTAGAGGTAGAGAGCCAGATGGTCGAATCCCATGAGAATGCTGTCCTCCGGTGTACTGTTCTTGATCCACTCGTATGCGGGACGATATGGGTCATCTGCGCCACCAAACAGCCAGCCACGTTCGAGATAGTCCGCGCTGCGTATGGCAGCACCCATAATCATGAGCACGAATACGCAAGTAAGTATTCTCTTAGAGTAACCATGAGCACTTGGTACATATGAGAGGGCCCACTGTATTCCTTGGGTCAAGTACAACAGGAGTATCGGTGTAATTGGCGCCAGGTATTTCCATTGAAGCCGGGTATGCCAGATCATCAGTATACCGAAGTAAACCACCATGTAGAGATCGACAAATCCCCATCTGTTCCTGAGGCGATAGAGGAATCCCATCAAAACAAGTAAGGAGATGCTGATTTGTACCGCTGTCAGTACCGATAGCACTCTTCCCGATTGAAAGAGTGCTATCACGCGTTGGCCGCCAAGTGGTGGAAATAGATGGTTGGGAATTGCCGTTAGTAGGTAGGCTGGTGCATTTACGAGAGATCTGTCAACCAGACCTTGTATTCCTATAGTACCCAATTCGGGATTTTCGAGGTCGTTAAGCCAGAATTGTTGCTGATATTCAGGTGTCCCGACGAGGGCTCCTTTCATAAGCCACGGGGAGGCACAGATCAGAAATCCAATGGCTATCAGGGCAGCGGCAGACCAACGCCTGCGAAGCAGCATCGTTCCTACGGCTGCCAAAACGAGTGCAAGCCCGACACTTCGAAATAGATAGGCAGCCGTTATTGCCAATATAGCGAGGATGAGAGCCCGTCTCATATCTTTGTTGCTACCCGATTCCTGAGTGCGTTCGAAGCAGATAATCGATAGCATCGTGGCAAACCCGTAACCCATTTCGGCTATTACGGAGCCCGAAAAACGAACCGTCTCTGGGTTCAAAGCAACGAGAGATGTTAGCCAGAACGCCGTTGCACAAGGATGGTAGCGCCGGAACCAATACCAGGAAACGACGACGAAGAGCACCGCGCATGCAGCAGGAATTAGCTTGAGAGGTATGACATTGTCAGGAACGTGGGGGAAGATCCAGAGAACAGGAACGAGCAGCAGGGATAGTGCGGGTGGAAACTGAGTAGAAACCGGACCAGCCGGGTCACTGATCAAACGCAGGCCTTGACCCGTGGCCATCGCCTGTGCCGTGACGATGTGAATCCCGTCATCTATAGCGTGGCCGACCGAGTAGGTAAAGCTCGCAATGAACAGGACAGCTGAAAGACTGGTAATTGCGATAAGGCCGAGGGATTCACGGCTGGTAGTCATGGCACCTATCCTGCATTATGATTGGATTGCACCGAGACTCCCCAAATTGCGTGACAAATAACGTTGGACTGACGCAGCAGAATTGAATTAGCCGAAAAGACTTCGGAGGCGATGCCTGAGGACCAGGCCTATCATCGTCATTCCAAGAAAGAAAGCCTTGAGCTTGCTTCCGGTTACCGAGGAGACTCCTATTCGGGCTCGGTAGTTTACGGGGATCTCAACGAAACGCAGTTTGTTGGTGATCACGAGCAGGGTCATATGAAGGCCGAAATGGGAGCTTCCGATAGTGAAGAGCGGTTCGATCTTCTCGAGTGATGCTCTCCGTATGAGACGCATGGTGCAGCCCACATCCGTGAGCAGGGTCGTATTGAATAGGAATTCAACCATCTTTGCGACGGCCCAGTTTCCCCATTTCAAGAACCGGCCCATGTTCGCACCTGCCCAGATAAACTCACGGCTCGTCCTTGTTCCCAACACGAAGTCAAACTCGTCAGAGTATGCGAGCAATTTAAGTACGTCTCTGCCGGCAAAAGTCCCGTCAGGTTCAGCCACAATGAGATACTCGGCATCAGGGTCGACTTCGCGGAAGCCACGCCGGATAGCATTACCGTATCCCTGTTTGGATTCGAAGACCTGCCTGGCGCGAGTGCGGGCTACTTCCGCTTCCGTTCCCTCTGCCGCATTATTGTTGACCACCAAGACCTCATCCACATATCCAGATGCAAAGAAGTCCTCAATGGCCTCGTATATTGAATCCTTCTCATTATACGTCGGGAATATAACCGATACTTTCTTGTTGTTCCACATGATGTCCGAAAACCTGCTGTTTAAGATGGTAGTTCTGCTACGTTCGATTGACTTTCTGATATAGAGCCAGTGTCTTCTCGGCAGTTGATTTCCAGCTGAACCGCCGGTCGTTCTCAAAACCCTTTGCCTTCAGGGATTCCCTCCACTCATTGTCATCTATGATATGCTGAATCTCTTCAGCCAGGCGATCCACATCGTCTGGTTCAACCAGGCGACCAGCTTCCCCCAAAACCTCTGGAAGAGAACCGCGCCTCGAAGCGATCACCGGACAGCCACATCGCATGGCCTCGACAACGGGCAGTCCGAAACCCTCATACAAAGATGGAAACACGAAAACGGTTGCTGCGTTATAGAGAGCCACAAGGTCAGGACTATCGTGTGACAATCCACCCACAAAGTGAGTGGCATCGGTCCTCCCCAGCGCTTCTATGCGGTTATGCAAGGATTCGGGATATGAGTCGCGTTTACCAACTATTACCAATGGTATGACCGGAGTGGTGCGATCCCACGCTTCAACAATCGCTTCTATGTTTTTGTGAACATTGTAGTTGCCGACATAGAGAATAAACGGTTGCTCTAAGTTATGACGCCTCAGGCACTCAAGTCGCTGCTCCTCCTCAATCACCCCGAAATGCT
>JABIQT010000636.1 GCA_018667995.1 Candidatus Latescibacterota bacterium | reverse complement strand
CCGCTGTATTCATTCAGAATTCCCCTGTTAAAATCTGTACGATCGCTGTTTGTGCGTGTGCTCTTTAGACAACCGTTGGGCGTCGTACTTGCGCCTCGATCATCAGCGATGTGTACGGCTGGCTATTAATGTCTCTGCCAGGACCACTACAAGAAGCATCAATGATAGATACCACCAGAGTTTCTGTCTCCGCTCGACTTCTGTATTTTCCACCATGCTCGCCTGCGCTTTCAATTCCCTCGCCTCCTGACTTTCAGTGACAGGGTTAATTACAGCGCTCACGAATTCCTCGATATCCACATGCGAAATATCAGATTCATCTGTATCCAGATTGACGGCGAACATTTCTCCAGAATCCTTCGGGCCTACCTGATAGAGACCTGTTTCATTGGTTTCGGTAAAGAGAGGGGTCTGATCCGCTGACCCACTGACCATACTTCTCACATTGGAGGGCGAGGTGATCGTCATAGAGCGAGTTGATTCCAGTCGGACAGACTCGCCCACCAGGAAGAAATTTCGATTCGCGCCCGAGCGCCCTAAGCGATCGCCTAAATAGTCAACTGTTTGGTAAAGAAAGGGAAGGAATACCCCTCGGATGGGCAGGTCATTCCAAGCTAGACTGAAGGTAGATGATAGCATCAATATGCGTCCCGATCCGGAGGACTTCTCGATGATCGCAGGACTGCCATCATCGAAGCGACCGATGATGGTCGCAGCGGAATCTGGAGCAATACGAGCTATTCTAAAGAAGCGAGCTGTGCCGAAGTCGCCGTGATGTGGACCCGAGAATGGTTGGAATACGGGGTGCAGATACGAGACCTCGGATAGGGACTTGAACTCGGGTCTCCGACGGTTCTGCGTGGCGGGAATGAGATCAACAAGTTTGCCCGGAAGCAGGGAGCCCATAGCCGAATTGAACACATTGACCGAGACGTTTGGGTTCATACCAATAATCAAACCGCCACCGGAATTGACATACTCTGTCAAGCGGGTACGGGCAGGGCGGGATACAGCGGCCACATCCGCAAGGATTACTGCCTGGTAGTTCCCAAGTGAGATATTGCTCAGCGCGGCGGCTGTTCGAGTATCTACCGTCATCGGTGGATCGGGACGGATATTAAGTGCCTGGTTCAGGTAGAATCCAGCGGTTGTCTGGCTACTCCCACTCGATCTGTCCTCGACGATGAGAATCTTCAGTGGTGCGGGTGTATTGACCGTGAAATAGTACTTGTTGTCAATCTCGAGAGGATCGGTGCCAAAATCTACAACACCAGCATTCGTGTCCTGCTTGAAATTATGGCGAAATGTGACGACCTGACCGGCTTGCGATGGAATACTGACGCGCTTGCTTCCGGCTACTTGCCCATTTACTGTTAGACTCATTTCCCCTTGATATGGAGCAAATCCGAAATTCTTTACTCGGACGACGACATCGAGTGTCCGTTCCGAGTTGGTCAATGGTCGGGGCAGGTCGACCCCCGTGACAGCGATATTAGCGTCCCGGTCGTCCCAGAAATCTACAATGCGTAGTTTGATACCGGGACTCAATTTCCAATTGGAGGCATTTCGGTCCCATCCCGTACTCTGAAAGTCCGACAACAGGTGTATGGATCGATCTTCGAAGCCCGACCGACTGAGCTGCTCGTCAGCCATGCGAAGGGCTTCTATGTAATTGGTTGTCTGGCTGGTAGGATTAAGTCTTGATTCGATGAGAGCATCCAGGTCGGTGAAGTCTGACGATAGCTCTTTGACGAGATGACCTTGAGAGGAGAAAGTCATCAATATCACCTGGTCTCCAGAGTTCAACTCCGTGATTAACTCGCGAGCCGCGCGTTTTGCCAGATCGATTCGGCTGCCGAAGCCCATGCTGTAAGAAGTATCTATAACAAGAGCCATGGCCTTTGGCGTGGCGCCCACAAATGTGGCCCCATCGGCGTCGTTCAGAAACGGTCGCGCGAAAATCATGGCCAAAACGGCACAGGCGGCCATCCTGAGCAGGAGCAGGATCAGACGCCTGATCTTCTGTTCTCTTACGACCGCGTGTGAGGACAACTTTAGAAAACGAATGGTGCTGAAGACGCGTTTACGAGCTCGTTCTCGCTTAATGAGATGCAAAGCGAGCGGCACCAAGGCTCCTAAGGCGCCATAGAGGAACAGGGGGGATAGAAAGGAAAGACTACCCATAGATGACTCTTTCGGACAGGCAGGTGAGTTGCTGCTTAATACATCCGACTTCGCTTGGCCAGATATGTAAACAGGCCCATATCCAGGGGTTCAGCTGTGTTAAGCAGTGCATAATCGGCCTGGAGTTTCAAGCAGCCCTGTCGGTTTTCTTCCAGAAATGCTTGAATGGTTTCCTGGTATTGGTCCTTGAAAAGCGTCGGCACAACTGTAATCTCTTCGTCGGTTTCGGAATCTTTCAATTTGACCGTATCTGTAAAGGGAAAATCAAGTTCATCAGGGTCCATGATCTGAAATACAATGAGATCGTGCCCCTTGAATCGAAAGTGTTGAAAGGCATCCATGGTGCGCTCTGGATCATCTATCAAGTCAGATATTATAATGACCATGCCCCTGCGGTTAAGCATGTCTG
>JABIQT010000235.1 GCA_018667995.1 Candidatus Latescibacterota bacterium | reverse complement strand
TTCAGAGGATTATCCTCTCCCTCTTTTCCAGCCCCCATCAACTGTGCTGCAAGCGGATCCATGGCGTCCAACACCGCCTGGTCCGGTATTGGATGCTGTTGAGCCCACCAGCTATAAGCATACGATACCAACATGACCTTTGCTACGTCCTGGGTGAAATTCACCGCCGGTGTGTGGTAGGTTGATGTGCTGAAGATGTAGGCGTCACCTGCTCTCAACGACGGTTCAACGAATTCGGGAGGATCGAGTTCGTCCTTGCCAAATCGAAGCTGCTCGGTTAGCCGATGACTGCCGGGCACCAGCAACGTAGCCCCACTGTTAGCGACAGCACAGTCCGTCAAGGCGTATCCCACGCGAATGGCAACGGTACCACGAATGGGATGGTCAGGTGCGAAATTATTGAGATCCCGATGCCAATTTCGAAAGGATCGGCCGTCCCCATCGGGATAGATGGGTTCATAGGATGATTCTTGCGGATACTTGTAAATGAGATGGGTTCGCATCAGGTGAAGATCGTAGGACATAAGCTGCATAACCAACGGTAGAATGTGCTCATTGGTTATGAGGGGAAGCAGAATCGGATCAAAGAGCATATCGATATAACGGTTGGCATAGTATCGAACCGGCGCGTCCTGCGTTGCCATGAAACGGTCTGTGGCTTCTACCAGTTGGTCAATCTTGGCCTGGTCCAGAGTCCCCGGCACTATCAAGTATCCCTCTTTCTGGAAGTGGTGCCTCTGCGCCTGGCTGAGTAGTTTGAACTTCAAGATACTTGCCTCCTGGTTAGCCTACTTCTCGAAGTGAGTACGCATGTGCCGAATGACCTTTTTTTCTTCCCGGCCCATATTTTCCAATTCGTACAACTCTTCAGATATCAGTGACTTATGGGGTTCCAAGGGATAACCGGACTTGTGCGTCTCGTTAAAGTAGACACTTAACTGATACCGCTGGAAGATATTCATCCGGGGATACGACTCCGTCCAAGGTGCTGCATCGTGAAGCAGATTCGTAGAGAATATGATCATATCGCCGGCCTGCAAAGGAACGGTGATGGAAACGGGGGGATTGTCGCATATCTTGAGGCCATCAGGCTCCCTGAAATTACTCTTGTGGCTCCCGGGCACGAGGCAGAACCCAGTGCCCTCAGGGACGTCTGCCATGGCCACCCACGTGGCCAAATGACTGCAATATAGTTCGCCGTTACCGGCCTGGTAATCATTGTGGGGATTACGAAATCCGGGCGGGAATTTGAAACCGCTATCGTCTCTATGGAATCCCGTAAGTTCTTCGTCAGACCTGGACATTTGTGTAAAATTGCAGTGGAAGAGGCGAGGCGTATTGAATGTGAGACCAGCCACGACGCGGATAATCTGCGGATCCCACGCCAACTCATCAAACAGTCGATGACCATACTGTATATGGTCGATATGCGTTTTGTGGGGTTCCTGCCTGTGTCGCACCAGCGGACAGGGCATCTCCGATAGATCGGCAGATAGCCAGCCATCTATTACTTCGAGCATCTGTGCCAGTCTGTCAGAAGCTATGACTTGTCGCAACACCAGAAAGCCATGGAGGTCGAACTGCCACTTTTCAGAATCTGTCAGGTGAGAGGGAAGTTCTTTCACGTAAGTCCTTTTCTTCACATTCGTGTTTTCTCGCCATCCGGAAGAATTCGGAAAAACTCAACTAACCATCGGCGACACAAGGGCTTAATTCCGGTAGTGCTTTATCGGCCCATCCAACCGCCATCAACGGTTAATGTAGTTCCATGAACGTAGTCGGAGGCGGGCGATGCAAGATACACTACCGCTCCCTTGAAATCATCCGGGGCACCCCATCGACCTGCCGGAATTCGATCCATGATTGCTTTGGATCGGACCGGATCATGCTGTAGCGCCTCCGTGAGATCCGTATTGATGTATCCTGGTGCGAGCGCGTTGACGTTGACCCCCAATCCGGCCCACTCATTGGCAAAGGCGTTGGTGAGTCGCGCAACAGCAGCCTTCGATGCAGCATAACCGGGGACCGTTATGCCGCCCTGAAAGCTCAATAACGAGGCCGTAAAGATGATCTTTCCACTGCCGCGGGACACCATATCGCGACCGAATTCTCGCCCGAGAATAAAGGGTGCCGTCTGGTTCACCTCAATGACTTCATCCCACAGTTCGTCACCGTGATCCACCATCGGTGCGCGGTGCGTCATCCCGGCGTTGTTGACGAGGATGTCTATAACCGGGTTCGCGGCCTTCACCACTTCTATAAATCTGTGCAGTGCTTTCCTATCAGAGAAGTCGCAAGAGTAACC
>JABIQT010000844.1 GCA_018667995.1 Candidatus Latescibacterota bacterium | reverse complement strand
CGTGGATGACTTAAAGTCGCTGTTTCTCAGAAACCAATGAAAACCTGGTGATTGGGGTCTTCCCGTGAACTGGTACGGGGTCGAAGCGCAGTGGAATGAAGACCTGGGGTGGCTGCGTCGCTATGCCTCATTGGCCCGAGACATCGGGGCGCTTCGAACGACTGTGGTAGTGCTGCCTTTCAGCGATGAACTGACCTATGAGGAAAACTATCGATTTCACATCGATCGCCTCCGGCCTTGTGCCGACGTGCTGCAGGAATATGGATGCGCTCTTGGTCTGGAATTCATCGGTCCGAAGACCCTGAGAACCCGAAAGTACGATTTTCTGTACACTATGGCTGAAGCCCTGAAGATCGGTTCCGAGATCGGAGGCAACGTCGGTCTGCTCCTTGATCTCTGGCACTTGTACACGTCACACGGATCCAACGAAGACGTAAGGCGGCTCAGCGGAAATCAGGTCGTGTCGGTCCATGTGAACGACGCACCCGCAGGAGTGGCCGTGGACGAACAAATAGACTCTATTCGGTGTCTACCGGGAGAGACCGGAGTACTGGACATCGCTGATTTCCTGGAGGCGTTACGAGTCATCGGTTATGATGGCCCCGTCACCGCTGAACCATTCAGCAAGCGTGTCAATGAAATGCCCCAGACGGAAGCCTTGGTAGCGACTTCCGCTTCCATGACACAAGCCTGGATGGCCGCTGGCCTTGCCTGATCCGATCTGATCACGCTAACCTATTCAAAAACACCAGATTCCGAGGTCCATCATGCACCGCATCGCTCGAAATCACATCCAATATGCTCATGACAAATCTCATGACCCCATATTGTCGATTACCTCCGGGGCGTATGTCTGCCTCGAAACCTATGATGCCCGCACCGGAACGATCCGCACCGACGAAGATCTGCTGGATCACCCGCATCCCGATGGCGCAAATCCGATTACCGGGCCCATTTATGTGGAGGACGCCGAACCGGGTGACAGCCTACAGGTACATATACTTGATATCACGCTCGCAGATCAGGGATTCCTGGCGGTCAAGAAAGGTGTGGGATTGCTCGCCGATCGCGCCCAAAAATATGCCACGAAGGTCATTTCCATTGCCGATGGGATGGCCAGCTTTGGCAATCGCGTGAATTTCCCTATTCGTCCCATGGTGGGTACTATCGGAACCGCACCCGCAGGTGATGCTGTGCCCACAAGTCATCCTGGGGCCCATGGTGGAAATATGGATAACAATGAGGTACGACCCGGTGCGAAGGTGCATCTGCCTGTCGCCGTTGATGGGGCGTTGCTGGCACTCGGCGACGTACACGCGGCAATGGGGGATGGCGAGGTATCCATGGTCGGCTTTGAGATCTGTGCGGAGGTGACGGTACGGGTCTTTCTGATCAAGAACAGATCGGTTCGGCGGCCATGGATTGAATCATCAACCGGCTGCTGGGTATCCACGGGAGATGATCCGGACCCGGAGGTCGCCATGCGCATGGCGACAGAGGAAATGGTGGACATGGTTATGCACCGAAAGAAGCTGACCTTCGAAGAAGCATATATGCTTGTTACCGCCTGCGGTGATCTCACCATATGCCAGGCCTGCCAGCCGGGATCGTTTCCGGTGACTACAAGAATGACTCTGAATCCGAGAATGTGAGGCGTAGCAGGCCAGACGCAGTCCCTTCGCCGCCGTGGCGAAGAAGAAAGGATACCAAATGCAGTACCGCAGACTGGGCAAGGCAGGAGTACAAGTCTCGGTGATCGGACTGGGCACGAACAGGTTCGGTTCAGAATCTGTGTCCCAGAAGGATGTCGATGCCATGATGGATACGGCTGAAGAACTGGGCATCAATTTCATCGATACAGCGAATATCTATACAAAGGGCCGATCGGAAGAGACCCTCGGGCAAGCGCTGAAGGGGCGATGGGACCGATTCGTACTGGCCACGAAATTCTGCATGAAGACGGGGGATGGGCCAAACGACAAGGGGGGATCTCGATATCACATCATGAATGCCGCCGAGGCCAGCCTGCGTCGTCTTCAGAATGATTATATTGATCTTTACTATATCCATCGGTGGGACGAAGGCACACCCGTAGATGAAACGCTGAGAGCCCTTGATGATCTGGTGCGAATGGGGAAGGTACGTTATATAGGCGCATCGGAATTTGCGGCCTGGCAGATGTCCGAATCGAATGTATTAGCCGACCTGCGTGGATGGAGTGCCTTCACCGCTCTGCAGTCGCACTACCATATGATGGAAAGGGAGGTAGAACGTGAAGTGCTCCCTTGCTGTGTGGCAAAAGAGATCGGTTTCGTACCGTTCTTTCCGCTCGCAGGTGGATTCCTGACAGGAAAGTATCTGCGGGGTGAACCTGCCCCCGCGGGATCGCGAGGGGAATCCAGCGATTATGTGCAGAAATATATGACGGATGCGAACTACCAGATGCTGGAGAAGCTTACGGCCTGGGCAGCGGATCGTCAACGAGGCATGAACGAGTTGGCTCACGCCTGGCTTCTGGCCCAGCCATCCGTTTGTTCCGTGATATCCGGAGCTACAGGCATCGAACAGATTCGTGCCAATGCCAAGGCTGCAGATTGGGTCCTCTGTGATGACGAGGTGGCTGAGATCAACACCATTGGACTACACCACTGCCCGACGTTGACGACCGAGTTATGACAGATGGGCGGGATCCCGATGATTTCGGATCTTTCAGGAACGTCGCGAAATAAGGTTCGCATCGGAGATGCCTGTCTTGCATGGGAGGCATCACCCACACCCTCCGTGCCGAGAGAAACTCCTGACCCCACGTTATCAGCTAGAGTCGGAACGCCCCTAAGAGCAGAATGCTCGTCATTGCTGCACCGGAAGCGATGATTCTGTGATCGAAAATCAAGAAACTCATGAGCAGCGCCAGTCGGGCCTAGGAGGGCAAGATGACACTTACCATGAAGGTGGCGCTATTTCTTGCCATTCTGGTTATGGATGCGATAGGGGGACTACTGGTAATTCGAAAACTCAAGACAGAGGGAAAGAGTTCTGGCATACCGGTGATACTCGTGGCAATGGTTATGAGTCTTCTTGTCATTGGCGTGGTACTGTTTACCGTAGTATAGAGTTTGAGGAGCAATAATTGACGCAGAGTGCGCCAAAACGGGTATCTGTTCACGGCGGGCACAGCGGTGAGTTTTGTGGACATGCTGAGGACAGCCTCGAAGATATTATTCGCGCCTATATTGCCCGAGGGTATGTTTGGATCGGCATTACGGAGCATATGCCGCCCGCTCGTTCAGCCATGATACTGCCGGAGGAAGCAGCCGCCGGAATGGATGTAGAGGCAAATCGCGCCCGATTTCACTCGTACATGGAAGAGGGCCGACGACTACAGACTAAATATGCGGAAGAGCTGACTGTTTACCTGGGTCTCGAAACCGAAGCTTGGGAGGGGTATGAGACTGCGCTGGAGAATTTGATTGAGACTTTCAAACCCGACTACATAGTGGGTTCCGTTCATCACGTGAATGATGTCCCCATCGACTTCTCCATGGAGCACTATGAAGCGGCTGCGCAAAGTGTTGGTGGCATTGATCAACTATATTGTGCTTACTTCGACCTCCAATACGATCTTATTACAAGATTCAAACCGGCAGTTGTGGGCCATATTGACCTAATTCGCCTTTTAGATTCAGACTATCAGGCGCGGATACTGAAGCCCGATATCTGGCGAAAAATCGAACGAAACCTTCAGGCGACCAGAGAGCTTGATTTGATTCTGGATTTCAATTTCAGGGCTCTGGGTAAAGGGCAGACTGAGCCTTACATCGCCCGTCCCATCCTCCAAAGGGCCAGTGAGATGGGCATCGCAGTAGTGCCCGGCGATGACACACACAGTGTAAAGGATGTCGATGAATTCTGGAGTCGCGGCCTGGAATTTCTTTCGGGCTGCGGCATCAGCACCGATTGGCGAAGGCCCATATAGTCAACTATTCGGATTGCCTGCCCATAAGTTCTTCGTAGCGCAAGAAAATAAACCTCGACTGCCATCTGAAAGGACATCATGTGCCCAATGAAGCCCTCCTCGGTATCATCGCGGATACCCACGACAATCGCCCGAACATTAAATTGGCGACGCGCCGCCTGATTGAGGCGGATGTAGGCCATGTGATCCACGCCGGAGACTTCATCGCACCATTCACAGCACTGGATTTCGATGGACTGGTCGCGCCATTTACCGGTGTTTACGGCAACAATGACGGGGAGCGTCTTGGACTTGCCAATACCTATGGCAAGCTGGGAAAACTCTTTGCAGTCTCCACAGAACTCACCGTAGCCGGTCGGAAGGTATATGTACGTCACGAACCAGACGCCATTGATGCGATCGCGGATAGTGGACACTATGATATTGTGATCTATGGCCACACCCATCAAATTGATATCAGGCAGGCAGGATCGACCTGGATTGTAAATCCGGGAGAATGCTGTGGCTGGGTTACCGAAAGGAGTACCATCGTGGTATTCGATCTCGAAAAAATGGAGCCCACTCTCATAGATCTTTAGAGCCAGTTTGTAGAACCAGGTCTATCCACTTCACAGAAAGATGAACGGAGTATCAAATGCCGGCTGAGGATCTTCATGCTCTTCGGTTCCAACCCTTGCCGCTCGGCGATATCAAACCCCAGGGCTGGCTGGCTGCGCAGTTGCGTATCCAGGCAGATGGATTGAGCGGTCATCTTGACGAATTCTGGCCTGACATCAAGGATAGCCAGTGGTTTGGTGGTCAGGAAGACTCCTGGGAACGCGCTCCCTACTGGTTGGATGGGGTCATTCCGCTTGCCTTTCTGCTTGATGATCCAGCACTCATTGAGCGGGTCACCGGATACATAGATGGTATTATAGCCAATCAGCGTGACGACGGCTGGATCGCACCTCCTTCAGAGGATGAGGGGCGGTATGACATGTGGGCCCATTTTCTTATTCTCAAGGCCCTGATTCAGTACTACGAGGCCACGTCCGACGATCGGATCGTCAATGTAGTTCGACAATCACTCGTCAAAATCGATGACCACATTCGCTTCGCGCCACTCTTCAATTGGGGGCAGG
>JABIQT010000787.1 GCA_018667995.1 Candidatus Latescibacterota bacterium | reverse complement strand
CGAAATGGATGAAATGTGAACCACGGCCGCACCTGGCCTGCCCCGCATGTGAGGGACGGCTTCACGCGTCATGCGCACGGCGGCATGGACGTTCAGATCGAAAGTCTTCAGCCAATCTTCCTCCGAACTCTCCATGAACTTTTGGGGCCCTGCACTGCCTCCCACATTGTTGATCAGAATGTCCAGCGCACCCAGCTGATCAATGCATGTGGCAATGGCCGTCGAAGCTTGCTCGGAATCGGCAATATCCCCCTGAATGGCCGCCACGTTTACTCCGTGCGAGCGAATCTGTACGGACGCGGATTCAAGATCTTCAGCGCCTCGGGCCATGATGGCCACATGGCATCCCTCCTGGGCGAAACACACCGCAGTCCGGAGACCAATCCCTTTGCTACCGCCCGTTATCAGGGCTACTTTGTCTTTCAGCTGCAGATCCATCCATCTTCCTCCGATTACTTGATTCGCCTACGCATGCACGCCGACCACATACCTGCCGTTTGAAAGCCGAAGTTAACCTGCCACCTAAACTACATGGTGAACCGACAGTTGTCGAATCATGGGACGCCCCTTCGCGCCTGTTACATTGAGTCTGATGCGTGCCGTCTCGATCGTAGCAAACTGCTGAAGCCGTCTGTGACCAACGCTCTCACCATAGCAGACCGGTCGCCATGTGCTGTCCTCAGAATAAGCCTCGACTACATATCTCAGAATCCTCTCCCCGTAACCGATATCTTCCATGATGCTCACGTGGTTGATCCTCTTCGCTGCACCTAAGTCGAGATCTATGACATCGCCTTCACCCTGAGCCGTTCCCAGTGGGCTGCTAAATCGTCTTTGAATCTCTCTCCCAAATGCTCGGTACCGCTCGAAATCTGCATCGGGCACCAGACCATTAGGGCCCGGATTGGCGTTGAGCAGCAAGTTGCAGTTCCGCCCCACGGAGCGGTAGTACATGTCCATCAACTCGGAAACGGAGTAGCATAGATGCTCTTGACCTGGATTCCAGAACCACTCGTGGTTACGGACCGGTACATCACACTCGCCAGGCATCCAGAGGCCTCCGCCCGGATTTCCGCTGAACCTTCCTTCTTCCGTTCCGTCGGCCGCCGTTCCCGTCTCCACGGTACTCCAGCACGGATAGGGAGCCACGCCCTTTTCGTTTCCGACCCACCGGATCATATTCGGCGTGCTCGGGGGCCTTGGAATGCGATGGCATTGGGTTGATGACGCTCTAAAATCGGTACGAGATCTGGACCTCCCTCATCGACTGGGATTGCGCTCCCGTCAAACCAGATTTCGAACAGATCGCCATATCTGCTCCAGAGTTCCGTCGCCATCTGTTCGCAAATCCGAACATATTCGGCCTGCTCCGCGGCAGTACCACCTTTGCCACGATTTACCAGTCCGGGGTTGTCAACCCCCAGATAGCCATTGGCACTAACGGAGGCGTACAGTCCTGGCAGAATGTCGTATTTTCGGCATGACTGCACGAAATCGGCCACCACATCACCCTGTCCGCCTCGCCAGGAGGACTGTTTCACCCCGTAAGGATAGATATCGGTCTGCCATTGACAGAACCCGCTGCAGTGTTTCGCCACAAAGATGGCATACCTGGCTCCCATTGCCCTGGCGGCTTCCATCCACTGATCCGTATCGAGTTCCTCGGGCTGGTACAGATTCGGATCGGGCAGATCCTTCCAACTTCGCCAGTCCCATCCAGGTTTGTATACTGGGATGTCGAAGTGGAAAAACATGCCCAGTTCCAGATCATGCCATCGCTGGTGAGCGGGCGTGGCCGTTATCAAACTCCCTGTATTCATTGTTCAAGTCTTGACGATGCCGGCAAAGTGATTTCTGAAATCAACGATTCCACCCCAACTGATCAAAGGCAACAGGACCTGGTCCCATCTCCGGTAAGGGCAACCCGCCCAGGCTAATCAGGTCTATCGCTAAATTGGTTCGATGTAGAATGTCGGATACCTCTTCAGGAGTCACTATCCTTTTGGTCAGTGCCACGCCAAGATCGTCCAGATCGACAACCTGATGCGTACGGCCGTCCGGTGCGACGAGAATATCACAGAACAGGTCTTTATTAATCCAGCAATTCCGAACGGCATCGTAATAAATGTCGGCAATATGCACATACCATTTCCACTGATCCCGAAGATGCGTGACATCGATATCTTCAATAATGGTCATGCCTGCCGAGGGCAGATAGAATATGCGCGTGTTCGAACCGTAGCCGTATTCGTTTGGCTCAGGGCGTTCAACGATCAGCTCCTGGTTCACAGTCCACCAGCGCCATTGGGAGTCGGGTGTGGTACCGAAATGAGTTACCTTGTCGTCAAGGTTGGCGTCGATTACTTCTTTTGGATTAGCCCTGAAATCTTCCTCACCGTGCTCTTTGCCTAAACGCCACCAGATCACCATGGTCCTCTCGGGCTGTGTCTGCATCGTCGTTTTCCTTTGGGTGAGTTATGATGGGATACGCCGCTACGAGGAATGATGCCGTTGTGGTGCTTGCAGGTCAAGACACGATCATACTCTGGCGGCAATATTCAGCGTCTGCCGTGATCGGGACGGGATTTCCTGGTTTCGCCAGGTTCCGTGACCAACGAGTACAAGAATAGGTGTGGCCATCATATTCTGGAACCGGCTTTCAGCGACGTAACCCATATATAAATCACTTGTAAGTAAGTAAATATTTACTTATTATGAGACTATGAATAGCCGTATACGGAAATCCTCAGTCGAACGTCGCAAGGACATCGTGGCTGCTGTCTTAAAGATCATCGGCAAACAGGGATTCACTTCTCTGTCGGCACAAACCATAGCGGATGAGGTGGGGATTACACCTGGCGCTTTATTCCGGCACTACGCATCCCTTCAGGAGATCTTTGAGGAAGTAGTACAGCAGGCGATAACGACCCTTGAAACCACTTTCCCGGATGACTCACACCCCCCACTTGAGAGACTCCTGGAATTGGCCAGAAACCGGGTTCACCTACTCGGTGCTTCCCCTGGTCTGGCCTGGCTGCTACGTTCTGAACAAGCCTATTTCACACTGCCAAAAACTTCTGTTGCGCTACTGCGTGCCATTGCCGGCCGTTCCAGGGAATATCTGCTTAAAGCCCTACGGGAGGGCGCTTCGCAGGGCAGTGTACGAAACGACATTGAACCGGAGATTCTCCTGGTGTCTGTCATGGGTACGATTCATGCTCTGATTGGAATGCCAGGTATCCATAAACTGACGATTGCCGGACAGAAGGTAGAGTTGGGTCGCGTTCTTGCCGCACTCGAGATATTAGTGAGTCCCCCTGTCAAAGCAGGGACTGAGCATCCTGAATAAGAGCCATCTTCGTAAATCATTCAACAGGAGGTCCAGCATGTCTATTGCCCTGCAAACAACCGTCGGAAAGATCGCTACGGAACATCCGCTTGCCACACGGGTTTTTGCACGCCACAGAATTGATTTCTGTTGTG
>JABIQT010000400.1 GCA_018667995.1 Candidatus Latescibacterota bacterium | reverse complement strand
TTTTGGCACCGCTGCACTCATCCCTGGTATACTCGGCTGGAGCTGGGACTTTGTGCTGCTCCGAGGCGTCGGACCCGACGATATCTGGGGGGACACGGGGGTGCCCACTTACCTTTTCGCCATGTTCCAGGGCAAGTTCGCTATTATAACCCCTGCCTTGATTGCTGGCGCGATTGCGGAACGGGTGCAGTTCAAGGGGTATTGCCTATTTATTCTGCTCTGGGGATTCCTGGTTTACGATCCGCTCGCCTACCTGGTCTGGAATAGCGAGGGCATGCTTTTCAAGGATGGCGCCATAGACTTTGCCGGCGGCACCGTGGTCCACATATCAGCCGGTGTAGCGGGGTTGGTAGCAGCCATCATGCTGGGACCCCGGAAGGGCTATCCACACAGTTCTATGAAGCCCAACAATCTGACCATGAGTCTGACGGGATCAGGATTGCTCTGGATTGGTTGGTTCGGATTCAACGCCGGCTCCGCGGTCTCGGCCGATGCCAGTGCCGTGCAGGCGCTGACAGCTACCCAGAGTGCTGCTGCGGCAGGCGCGATCGGCTGGATGTTGATAGAGATGTTACACCACGGCAAGGCCTCCGCGCTGGGAATCGTCTCAGGAATCGTCGCGGGGCTCGTTGCCATAACTCCGGCAGCCGGCAGCGTTACACCAGCGTGGTCCCTGGTCTTTGGCGCGGGTGGGTCGGCGGTCTGCTACCTCTTCGTCGTTCTCAAAGAGAAAATGGGCTATGACGACACGCTCGACGTATTTGGCATTCACGGCGCCGGTGGTATCTTCGGCGCTCTGCTCGTTGGTTTCGCTGCAACTGACACTGGTGGGTTTGGTCAGTTCGCCATCCAGTTCAAGAGTGTAGCTGTTGCCATCCTGCTATCCGCAAGTATCACGGCCGGGCTCGTGTGGCTCGTGGAGCATACCGTGGGATTCCGGGCCGACGAAGAGGACGAATTGGCAGGTCTCGACTATTCCCAGCATGGGGAAGTCGGTTACGGTCACATGAATCTGTAGAGACAATGTGAGGCCATGTACGGGTATCGAGCTTTGCTGGTGTCCGACGGTTGAACCACCAACACACTAAGCCAGAACAGAAATAGAGTAAATTGGACCAGTGGGTGTGGCATGAGCGTGGTTTCAAGTCCCACCGGCGAGATTCTGTTGACTCCATTACTTCGTGTCTTTGTGGTAAATTCTACAATACATCGGGGAGGAATTGCCCTTCATGAAACTGATAATAGCAGTATTTCGACCTGAAAAACTTGATGAGGTGCGAGAAGCACTGGTGAGTCATAATATCACGAGGATGACCATCTCCAGGGTTTCTGGCCACGGTCGAGCGCGTCACCAGATCGCATTGTTTCGTGGGCGGGAAGTAGACATACCGTTGCTACCCAAAGTGCGCATGGAAATTGCCTGCAATGATGACTTCAAAGACGAGATCGTCGAGACCATACTATCCGTCGCCCGAACCGACGGCCAGATTCCGGGAGACGGTAAGATCTTTGTGCAGCACCTGGAAGAATGCATTCGAATCCGTACCGGAGAGACGGGCCCAGACGCCATCTGAAGTCTTCCTCCGGCAGGTGCCAGGATTTGCCAGAAGCCAGCCACCCGACACCTGCCGATTGATGCTACCATCACGACACTCAAAGCGTCACGTCCTGATGCCAGGTGGACCCAGCGCCCGGACCGGTTGTTGAAGTACGGATCTCAATCGTATAGGGTCGCCCCGCACTCGTCGCTTCCGAACCCCGCATAAGCGCCTGCCGCAACGACGTGGCATTGTCCACAGCCTCGCCCTCTACGCCCTGGCTCTCGGACAACTTTACAAAATCAATACCCGGACTGCCGAGGTACATGCCTAGATACTCTTCGTTTTGCGACATGTATCCCTTGTACCGGTCAAAGTTGAGCCGCACCGTCTGGTAATTCTCGTTGTTCCAGATCAGGTTCAGCACCGGAATCTGGTAACGTGCCATGGTCCAGAAACCGGCAGCGCTGAACATGGTGGCTCCGTCCCCGATGTTCAGGACCACCTGTCGGTCCGGACTGCCGAGTCTTGCGCCTATTGCGGCGCCTACGCCCCAGCCGAGCGCACTACCACTATTGGCCACACGACGGCGAGCATCCGGACCATAATCGAATAGCAGGTTGCTCAGGCTGCTGGCATCATGGCTGAAATTCTCGTGCACCGTGATCGCCCGCTTGTCAATCATCTGATCGACCACCATGGCCACCTCCTCAGGATGCATGAGATTCCGGCCGCACACACGAGCGACTTGCTGGCGAACCTGTGACCGGAACTGCGCCACTTCTTCTGCAATCCTGATAAAGCGAGTCTGACGAATAGCATCCAGCCTACCTGCGGAAGCAACATCCTTGACCGCGGTGATGAGATCCTTCAATCCTTCTTTCATATCAGCCATCACCGCCATATCCACGGGTCGAGTACGTGACATGGCGTCCGTATCCAGACCCATGGCAGCCGTGAAGGCTCCCGAAGGAATGCTGGCTGGAAATGCGGCATTGGCTCCCTCCGGAAAGAAACCCTCAGGCCCCAGTCCCAGGAGCATATCACAGCGACGCAGCGGCTGTGGCGTAGGTAGCGACCGACGCCGATTCAGTGACTTCCATGGATAGAACAGGGCATGCTGGGTTGGAAATCCACTGCCACTGATGAAGTCGCCCAGCAAGTCTGTCACCGGTATTGCCAGCAGATCGGCAAGTTCCACCGCCTCGCGCACCGCATCGTCACGTATCAACTGAGGTCCGGTGACCAGCATAGGATGGGCAGCTCGAACGAGTTGTTCGGCCACATATCCTATCTGATCTGCATTGGGCCGTACCGAGGTAGAAACACGAAAGTGCTCCTGATCGACTACCTGTGCAGAAGAGACCTCATCCAGCGCACGCTGGGATGTTGCGAGATATACCGGCCCCGTCGGCGCGGTGGAAGCCAGCTTGATGGCTCGCCGGATCGACATGGGAATGCCTCCGGCACGGCGCACTTCCCCGGATTGCTTCGTGAACTGTCGGTTGATGTCCACCTGGGCGAATCCTGGTCGCGGAGCCAGCACCACGTCTCCTCCTGGCACGGTCGTATCCACCAGGCCAGCAGTCACCACGATGGGAATACCGTCACGGTGGGCATTGTAGAGCTGACCGCCGATCTGTGCCGTGCCTACCACCGCATGAACGTTAACGAGCGACGGTTCTCCGGTTACCTCCGAGTAGCCATGGGCCATTGATACAACGATGCCCTCGTGCAACCCCATAATCAGATTCAGTTCACGGCACTCCGCCAACGCATCGTAGAAGGCGACCTCTGTGGAACCCGGGTTGCCGAAGACGTACTTGATGCCAGAAGCCTTGAGCTGCTCGACGAGCAATTTGCCCCCGGAGCCCTTGATCGTACGGCACAGATCGTCGTGTGGCATCGATTCCAGGTAACTGGCTTCTCGAGCTCTGACCGTGTCCACAAGGCTTACCCCCGCGCCAATAGCAACGAGTCCTTTTATGAATGTGCGACGATCCAAACGGATCGACAGCTCTTCCTCTGTTTCCTTAGCCATCATGTTCCTCAGTCCGGTATTGCCATTGATTAGCGGTTCTCTGAGTCGAGATCCGATACTCTTTTGCGTTCGTGCGTGGTCAAGATATTCATCACCTTGCGGTATTTAGTAACGGTACGTCGTTTGACGGCAAGGCCCTCTCTCTGGAGCAAGCTGGCGAGCTTTTCATCACTGAGCGGATGCATGGGATCCTCCGCTCTGACCAACTCGGCCA
>JABIQT010000166.1 GCA_018667995.1 Candidatus Latescibacterota bacterium | reverse complement strand
GTGGTATTTTGAAAACCTCGTTATCGCTCACAAGATTGCCACATAGGAGTTCCTGAAATCGAAAAGCCCAAGAAGAAGATGTCACTGTCGACGGTTCGCCAGGTGTTCTGGGATATAATATGGCCTCGAAGATCTCTTATTCTACTGGGCCTTGCCCTGATAATAATCAACAGAATAGCGGGTTTAGTCCTGCCTGGTTCGACCAAGTACCTCATCGACGACGTCATCGTAAATAAAGACACGGCCCTGCTGGAAATGATCATTCTCGCGGTGGGCTCCGCCATTCTGTTCCAGGCAATCACTGGCTTTGCACTGACGCGGCTTCTCAGTGTTGAGGCACAGAGTCTCATTGCTCAGTTGCGAGGGCAACTCCAGAAACACATTATTCACCTTCCAACGCGATACTTTGATAATACCCGCTCGGGTGAGTTAGTTTCCCGAATCATGTCTGATGTGGAAGGAGTACGAAATCTGGTAGGAACAGGACTGGTTCAGCTTATCGGCGGCATTCTCACTTCCATAGTATCCTTCCTCATTCTTCTAAACATCAATGTATTGTTGACGCTCGTTTCGCTTGTTCCTCTGGTACTGTTTTCACTGATATCACTTCAGGCCTTCAAGCGGATACGTCCCATTTTCAGAGAGCGGGGTAAAGCCAACGCTGAGGTGACGGGGCGGCTGACTGAGGCGCTCAACGGTATTAGAGTTATCAAGGGATTTCATGCCGAGAAACGCGAGGAACGCGTGTTCGAGGAGGGCGTCGATAGCATCTTTCAGATTGTTAAGCGATCGTTGACGATGACGGCACTGGTTACCGGCCTCGCTACACTACTGATGGGTGTGGCCAGCGTCGGATTGATGTGGTTTGGTGGAAATCGCATTATTGAGGATGTGATGACCGTCGGTGACTTCTTCGCATTCACGCTATACCTCGGATTCATGATTGGCCCAATAATTCAGATGAGTAATATTGGATCTCAGATGACGGAAGCCTTTGCCGGCTTGGACAGGATGGAGGAAGTCCTGGGGCAGGAACCTGAAGGTACGGAACCAAGTAGGGTTCATGCTCTTGACTCCATCGATGGCAATATCACGTTCGAGAACGTAAGTTTCTCCTACGAAGAAGGAAAGATGGTCGTTAAGGACGCAAGTTTTGAAGCTTCGGCAGGTTCCGTCACAGCATTTGTTGGCAGCTCCGGATCCGGAAAGACGACGATGGCGGGGCTCGCGGCGTCCTTCCTCAAACCAGACTCTGGAACGGTTCGCGTAGACGGGGTAGACCTGGCGACCATCCGCCTCGACAGTTACCGGCAATACCTGGGAGTGGTGCTTCAGGATGAATTTCTTTTCGAAGGGACCATCAGGGAGAATATCCTGTTTCCCAGACCGGAGGCCACGGAATCCGAAGTGGAATCCGCGATAGCAGCGGCTCATGTCAAGGAATTCACGGACAGATTCGATGAAGGGCTTGAGACCGTCATTGGAGAACGAGGCGTGAAACTCTCTGGTGGCCAGCGTCAGCGAGTTGCCATTGCCCGCGCGCTCCTGGCGGACCCCAGGGTACTCATTCTGGATGAGGCCACCTCCAATCTGGATACTGAAAGCGAATCTTATATTCAGGAGAGTCTGTCCCATCTCATGGAGGGACGAACCACCTTCGTCATCGCTCACCGGCTCAGCACCATACGACGCGCAGACCAGATTCTCGTGATCGAAGATGGACAAATCGTCGAACAGGGAGTTCACGATAGTTTGATCGCGAGCGAGGGCCGCTACCATAGACTGTACACCTACCAAGCCCGCATCTAAACCTCGGGCGCCCTGGTAAGAGCATGCACTCTCTCACTGAGACTCAACATCACACCGCCGCCACTGCGAGCATCCTCGTTGCTGCATTCCTGTGCTATTTCAACTCGTATAGTGGGGTTTGGATTTTCGACGATTATTCCTACGTGGTCGACAATCCATTTGTCCGCCAATTGTGGGTCTTCGGTACGGGGTACCCTCATCCCTACCGACCCGTACTAGAGTGGACATACTCGCTTAACTTCGCCCTTAGCGGATTGGATATTGCCGGCTATCACACCTTCAATCTCTTAGTGCACGCGCTGGCGGGTCTTACTCTCTATGCGGTAATCCGTAGAACGCTTATCGCACTGCCAGCGCATCGCTATACCGAATCGGCCACGACTATTGCCTTCGTCACGGCACTTCTGTGGCTCGTGCATCCCCTGCAAACGGAAAGCGTCTCCTATATTTCGCAGCGCAGTGAGTCGCTTATGGGGCTGCTCATGCTACTTAGTCTATATGGGGTCATTCGAGGGCATTTTTCCGTTCATAGAATACGTCGTCACCTATGGTATCTCGTCTCACTCATTGTATTTGCACTCGGATGCGGTGTTAAGGAGATTATGACCACGGGGCTGCCGTTGATCATAATCTACGATCGGGTATTTCTGTCGGATTCCTGGGCGCAAGTCCATGGTCGCCGATGGGTTCTGTACACGGGATTTTTTGCGGCCATCGCATGGTTGGCCGCCACCAGCGACAGATTGAACACCACACCGGGCACCATGATCGTCGTGGCTTTGGCTGCTGTCGCTGCGAATCTCATCTTTCATGGAACCTACCACCTTCAGTCGAAAACCACCGGGCGTTGGATTCGGAGAGGATTGCTCGTCGTCGCAGCGGCGTGCCTTGCAGGTGTAGCATTCCTGGCGTTTGCCCAGCTCTTGAATAGTATGGAACGGTATACCACCGTATCCATGGTCCGCTATGGAGGTACCCAGATCGGTGTCATCGCACATTACATCAGTCTTGCTTTCTGGCCGTCCCCCTTGATACTCGATCACGACTGGCCAGTGATTGAGTCCTGGACAAGCCTGGGTCTGAGTTCAATTGTAATGATGGTGGCGCTTGCAACTACCGCCCTTCTATTCTTTAAATTCCCACCCTTGGGATTCGTGGCATTTTCCTTTCTTCTGATTCTTTCACCCACTTCAAGCTTCATCCCGCTCCGGGACCTGGCCGTCGAACATCGAATGTATCTGCCACTGGCGTCCATAGTCCTGTTTGTAGTCCTGGCCTCGCATTCATTAACCCAGGGCATATCGCCGACGACTCGAACAGCCTCTCGGGTGATTCTGACGCTTTCCGCACTTCTCAGTCTGATGTGGGGTACCATTGAGAGAAATGATGCATACCAGTATCCCGAGACGCTGTGGACCCAGGCGCTGGCGGCATATCCGGATCATAAGCGCGTACACCTGAATATGGCACAACTCCAAACGAAACAGGGCCAGCACGAATCTGCCTACAAGCACTACCAGCAGGGGTTACCGTTCAACTGGCTCAAGGACGAATTGGGCGCCAAGGTCTACTACAATTTCGGAGTTACACTTCAAGCGCTGAATCAGACAGAGGCTGCGGTAATGCAATATCAGTTGGCAGCTAGACTGGAACCCGACGGCTTGGTAGCAGCCTCGTCCTTTAACCAATTAGGCTTGGTAGCAGCGGGCAAACAGAACCTCGCTCAGGCCAGACGGTACTTCGAGTCAGCCATAGATGCCGTTCCCGCATATGCCATAGCGTACAAGAATATCGGTATAATCTATACCATGCAGGGCAGGTGGCGCAGAGCAGAAGATCAACTCCGGGAAGCAGTTCGGATAGATGAAGATTTCGCCGAAGCTCATTTCGCTCTGGGTGAGGTCCTGGAACAGAGAGGGAAACGGCGTCAGGCGGCAAGATCCTATGCGTCTGTTCTGCGAATTGATCCAGATCATATCGGGGCCCGCGACCGCCTCGCCGAAATACGATAGCGCGTAGTACGAAGAGCTTGACTGCGGGGACGCAGGATGATAGATTATTGGCCGTTTTCTAACGTAATTCTCGCCAGTTGCTGTATCGAGCTCGGGCAGGATCGTACACGTGTCAGACCTATCAGTCGCAGGTTGCCTATGGACCGTCCCTCAGGGTTCGATGTGTCTGTTATTGTTCCGGTTCACATCCCGGGCCAGGCATTCGTAAAATGCCTCGAGAGTCTAAACCTGCTGAATCCGGCCGCTGCAGAGGTGATCGTTGTCGCAGACGGTACCGAAGAAGCCGTTGAGCTGGCTGAGTCGGCCGGCTTTAAATCAGTACTGATTCCAACGGCAGGCGGACCGGCACGGGCAAGAAATGCAGGGGGCCGGTTAGCAAAACACGATATCCTATTCTTCCTTGACGCGGACGTGATGGTTGAGAGCGACGCAATTTCAAGACTGGCCGAATCCTTTCGTTCCGATCCAGGGCTCACCGCTGTCATAGGTTCGTACGATGACCTGCCCGGTGACCCTTCCTTTCTTTCGCAATACCGAAATCTGTTCCATCATTTCATTCATCAAGAGGCGGAGGAGAAGGCGTCGACATTTTGGGGCGCTTGTGGCGCCATCCGGCGAGAAGATTTCCTGGCCGTCGGAGGCTTCGACGAATCATATACGCACCCTTCGGTGGAAGATATCGAACTCGGATATCGCCTTACCCACGGCGGCTACGCAATCAGACTTGATAGATCCCTTCAGGTCAAGCACAACAAGCACTGGTCTCCCTGGAACATGGTCAAAACGGACTTCATACGCCGCGCACTGCCCTGGACTCTTCTGATGCTAAGACACAAACATTTTGTCAGCGACCTCAACTTGCGGCTCCGCCATCGCCTTAGCGTTATATGCGTTTTTGTGTTGGTCGCTACAGTCGTAACAACTGCCATTGAGATCCGGTCTCTGGCTATCACGTTGGCAGCCATAGTCGCACTACTGACTCTTAATCTTGAGACATATGCGTTCTTCATGAAGAAGCGTGGCACGTGGTTTACACTCCGGGTTCTACCTTGGCACTGGCTCTATTATTTTTACGGCGGCCTCGCATTTGCCATTGGGATTTTCTGGCATGTTACCCTCGGCCGGTTCCTTAATGTTGAACCGGTAAAACCAGCACACGAGGGGCCATGATTCCTGTCTGCATCTCAGGCAGATCTGTTAGCAGTTCGCGTGACAGAGTGAGCTCCCTTTGTCGACGATTATGGCTTTGAATATTCATTGTTGATAAACCCGAAAGTAAGTGCTAATGCATCAATATCCTGTGATCATCATTGGTGGTGGCCCGGCCGGTTTGACCGCTGCCTATGAACTCGTTAAACGTGGTATCAAGCCTTTAGTACTTGAAAAGAGTAACCTGGTTGGCGGAATTGCACGGACCGAGACCTACAAGGGATATCGATTCGATATCGGTGGCCATCGTTTCTATACCAAGGTAGAGGTAGTTCAAAGACTATGGGAGGAGATTCTCGGAGAGGATTTCATTTCTGTAGGACGCCTATCCCGCATCTACTATAGAGGCAGATTCTTTCAGTATCCACTGCATCTGACTAATGTGATTTGGAATTTGGGGCTCGTAGAGAGTTTCCTGATACTGCTCAGCTATTTCAAAGCTCAACTCAGCCCCCACCCCGAAGAGCATTCGTTTGAAGAATGGGTCAGCAATAGGTTTGGAGACCGTTTATTCAGAACCTTCTTCAAAACTTACACAGAAAAAGTCTGGGGAATTCCCTGTAACGAAATTCAGGCCGACTGGGCAGCACAGCGAATCAAGGACCTGTCTTTTCGTACCGCAGTTATGAATGCCCTCTTCAAGTACAAAGACATAAAATCCCTGATAGACAAGTTTCATTATCCAGCCCTGGGGCCGGGCATGATGTGGGAACGATGCGTGACGTTGATCGAGGAAGGCGGAGGAACGGTCTGGACGAATTCAGAAATCACGAAACTGCAAAGGGACGGATCTACGATCACCAGCCTAACTGTGCTGCGAGATGGCGAGACAACCGAACTGAAGTGCGATGACGTCATCTCCACCATGCCGTTGAACGAACTCTTCGCCAACCTGCATCCCCAAGCCCCGGATCATGTAGTTACGGCTGCACGTGGCCTCAAGTACCGTGATTTTCTCCTGGTTGGTCTCATGGTGGATCGTGAGGAGACCTTTCCCGACAACTGGATCTATGTGCACAGCCCGGACGTAAAAGTCGGACGAATACAGAATTTCAAGAACTGGAGTCCTTCGATGGTGCCAGATGCGTCCAAGACAAGTCTGGGTATGGAGTACTTTTGTAACGAGGACGATGAGCTCTGGAATATGCCAGACGAAGCACTGGTGTCACTGGCATCAGAGGAACTGGAGCAGTTGGGCCTCGCGAAGCGCAGCGATGTTACTGACGGCGTGGTAATACGCCAACCCAAAGCATATCCGGTGTATGACAGGGAATATCGCGATCACCTGTCCGTGCTGCAGAAACACATAGAAACCTTCGACAACCTACAGACGGTCGGTCGCAACGGGATGCATCGGTATAACAACCAGGATCACTCCATGCTGTCGGCCATGCTAGCTGTCAGAAATTTGCAGGGCGAGTCACACGATCTCTGGAATGTAAATACTGAGCGGTCCTATTATGAGGAATTCATGACGGAAGGTGCTCAGAAAGCAGCGATGGAGTGATCCGGTCCGTCAGGAGTTCCTCCTTTACCCAATACGCCCGTAAGCCGCTTCCCATCTCGAATCCACATGCGATCAGCCACTCTTAAAACGATACTGCTGCTTGCCTCAGTTACGATGACCATTCTGGGGGCCGAAGGATTCATGGTTTGGCTTGATCTGTATCGGCCCGTGAAGCGATTCTATGTGGACGACCGCCAGAGCCAGTACAATCCGAATTTCATAGCCGACACCGCTACCGGATGGCGAATGCGTCCGAATCATTCCTTTTCGTGGCGTCGGGGCTCACCAACAGAGTACCGTGCCGGCTCCAATGGATTCCGCATCGGCCGCACTGAAATTCCAGTACCCTATCGTCACAGTATCGCAATTCTTGGCGATTCCTTCATTTGGGGAACGGGGGTGGCGTTCGGGCAGACGGTAGGCCAGGTCGTGGCCACTTCGGTAGATAGCACCATTGTCCGAAATTATGCCATGCCAGGATTTGGTGTAGACCAGATTTACAGGAGTCTTCAGCGACAAGTACTGCCCACAGATCCCGATCTGGTCGTTATAGGACTCTTCACTGACGATTTTAACAGATCCTTCACGGCGTATCGCTGGGTAGAGAAGTTCACAAAACCAGTTTTTCATGCGATTCAGGGCAAGCCAGTCGAGAGTACAGCTACGGATAACCCAGGTCCGATGTATCGCTGGGTAGAGTCAAGTTCCAGGCTATTTGCCTTTTTGCGACATGTGGATCGTTGGGCCGGTCTGAATTTTGGATGGGGAGATTGGTGGTCGCTTAACGAAAGCCTGATCGACGCTATGCGTATCGCCTGTTCTGAGGCGGAAGTGCCTGTCCTGTTTGTACATATTCCCTACAAAATTGGTACGCCTTTTCCCGCGCTCGAATCTTACATGAGCCGGAACGAGGTTCAATATATCGACCTTAACGCCATAACCACCCGTGAACAACGACGGGAGTTGTACTTCCGGGATGATGGTCACTTGAATTCAACCGGTCATGCCTTTCTGGGTCGACGTATCGCGCGCTGGGCCGAGCAATTGCACCTTAATGTCCCTTCTGACTCTCTATCCCATTGAGGTCGTCGCTGATCTTTGAGAGTCCCAGGGGGCGACACCCTTCGAAAGGCAGAACTTTCTCATTTTTCGATGCTCGCATGTGGATTTCCCCGTCCTTCCATCGTAGGCGAGTCCGAGAACGAAATACCCAAGAGGGACGCCCCATGGAACGGTTCTATTGCGTCGAGAACTCATTATTCCTTATAGAATCACCACCGATTGAACATCCGATATGATGACGCATTTCCAATCCATCAGATTAACAATGTCACCCACTCACATACGCCATATAGCCAGATTGACTGTCCAAGCCGTACAGAGTCGAGCGAACCAGAACATCCTTAGCTATTCGGCCGCTACTACCTCAGGACTGGCATGAAAACCCAGAATCCAAAAGTTTTCTGCATAGGTCTGCAGCGAACCGGGACCACCTCCCTCCATTCAGCACTTGAAATCCTGGGATACAGATCGGTTCACGGTGCTTTCGCAATGTTCCCCGATCCATCGCAGGATGTGCTGGATCAGTACGATGCCTTCTCGGACAATCCGATTCCATTGCTCTACCAGGCTTTGGACAAGAGGTGCCCCGGAAGTAAGTTCATTCTTACAACCAGAGACATTGAGGGATGGCTACGTAGTGTAAAATGGCTTTTTACGACCGGTCGAATTGAAGGCAATTGGCAGGCTGACCCCATTATTGATCACGTCCACGCGGCCCTCTATGGGGCCAGCGATTACGACGAGAGTCAGTTCAGGCGCACGTGGCAGGAATACCATGACGAGGTATCTCTCTATTTCAGCGATAGATCGCAAGACTTGTTGATGTTGGATCTTGCCCTGGACAACAAGTGGGAGGCCCTTTGCCGCTTCCTGAACGCCGAGATCCCGGAAGTTGATTTTCCGTCATCGAATAAATCATCGGTGTTACGAACGCTCATTGCTCCAGCCAAACATCTGGTGAAAAGACTGATCGGATGGAGACTCACGGACCACAACATGAAACAATGAGAAGAGGACCAAGAGCCTAACTAAAAGGGGATCTGGTGGTAATTGATCGCGCCTTCGCCTCGGGCGCCAGATCGGAGCCAGCATCTCGGGATCTGCACACGCGATTGCCAACACCATACCAGCGTATTCGCCTGTGTCACCCAAGAATTTCATTTTTCAGGTTTCACAAAAACCGGGTGTAATGACCGCAAGAGAAAACACCACCAGTTGCCAAATATCCGACTGATCTCTGATTGAGAGGAATTTGGGGGGTATTTCGGCATTGAGATGTTGCATGCAGTGATCTGCGAGAGACGGTTGTCAGCATGGATACTTGGTCCTGTTGAGGAAGATCCAAAGCATCCACGTGCCACTTCGTATGGATCGACTGTTCCGCTCAGAGCAAAGAAACAGATCACGGAACGGCTATGTATGTAGCCGCTGTGAGAATACAGGCACAGAGCGAACGTGGTCCACAGATGCACAGGGCCGCTTATGGTTCACCTGTGAACATCACATATGTTACTGCCCTGTGTGTCTATATTGGGTGGGACACTTTTCCTGTATTAATTAGAGTAGAATTCCAGGGTGTTGGAGTATTTCCTCATGTCTCAAAACAGCATCAAACGTAGTGACATCGACGGGGTCCTT
>JABIQT010000768.1 GCA_018667995.1 Candidatus Latescibacterota bacterium | reverse complement strand
CTCCGGGCTTCTTGGTTTTGTGGTTTCTGATGATGTGAGAGATGGAACGCGAATCAGATAGCCGTCGTCTTAACAACAGAGCGCGATTCAACGGGAGACCATCGCGACTGGATCACAGTAGACAGGCCTGTGGAGTACCCGTGCAGATACCGAATAGAGAAGACGCAGATAAGGAACTGGTTGACCGATCCCTTGCTGGTGACCGGACGGCATTCCGTGAATTGGTATTGAGTCACGAGCGTGCAGTCTTTGGAACTATCGCGACTATGGTGAACGATCCCCTGGAGGCTGACGATATAGCCCAGGAGGTCTTCATTAAGGTCCATCGTTCGCTCAAGAACTTCAGAGGTCAATCCCGTTTTTCTGTGTGGCTTTATCGCATCACCATTAACCAATGTCTCGATCGAATCAAGCACCGAAAGAGGCGCCCCGAATCCTCCTCTCTGGACCTGCATTCATCGCAGGAGGACGACCACCTGTACAACATATTCGAGGATCCATCACCTAGTGCCGCTGATGTCTACGAAGATACGCAGTTACAAACGGTAGTTCGTGGAGTATTGGCAGAATTGTCACCCGAGCACCGGACAGTGGTTGCCTTGAAGGACTTGGAAGGTCGGTCTCAGGAGGAGATTGCCGAGATTCTCGAATGTCCGATCGGAACAGTAAAATCACGATTGACTAGAGCCAGGGAGGCACTCAAGGACAGACTGCGACCATTCTACGAGGCATGGAGGCGCGAGGAGGCTTAATGAAAGATGACCTGAAGAATTTGTTGTTTGATTACGTCAATGGAGAGCTTGAAGATGGGGATGCTCTTAAGGTGGAACGGCGATCTCTGGAAGATCCTGATTTTGCACGAGAACTTGAACTTACCCGAGCTACGGTCACGCTTCTCGCGGCATACAGACCCGATGAAGCTATGCCTGATTTCTGGAATCGTCTTTCTCGTCGTATAGAGGTAGACGAGACACCATGGCAGGCTTGGATATGGGTTTCGAAGAGATTGATTCCTTCCTTAGTCGCTGCCACCCTTCTTGTCTCAGGCGTACTGTATTATCAGAACTCGAAGAATTCCGATTTAGAGGAAGGCGTTGATATTCTGGCCGTGAATCAACAGGACGACTGGCTCTCTCAAACTGGCGAGATCTCGAAGGAGAGCCTGCTGGAGTCTGTCGTGCTTTTTGATGGAACGGTGGAGGATTAGTACGACCGGAGGTGGTATTATGGAAATGGGAAAATGGACACCTGCACTATTGCTTTCACTTACTTTTCTTCTGGGACTCAGTCTGGGATACATCATTCGTGATACAGTTACGGGTGACGAACCAGGATGGCCTCCTCTGCGTAGTCGCGGTCCTCGCCCGGACGGCCCCCCGGGGGGGATGCAGCCTGAACTGTTTGAACGCCTTGCAGAGACCTTGGGTTTGACGGAGCAGCAGCGTAACGAGCTCGACGCGATACTTGAAGGCAATCGTTTGAAAATGATGGCTTTGAGGCGTGGCGTTCAGCCGAGGCAACGAGCGATATCCGACAGCTTACGTCTGTCGATAGAGAATCTCTTAACGCCGGAACAGATGCGCCAGTTCAGTGATTTTCGTCGAGGTATGCGTGCCGGGCGTCCAGGTCCGGGCCGTTCTGGTGGCGGTCCCAGAGACGGTGGCCCCCGTCCACTACCATTCTAGCACTGTGCTCTTGGATCTATTTAGTGGGCGAAGACCATGGAGTTTGCACACAGGCCGTGCTGATTGTTGCTTGAGCGTGCCCAAGAGGGGTTACGCGTGATTCCATAGCCTGGCCTCAGTTTGTCCCACTATGGTTCGTTCACGAACAGCGAGAATCGCCCCTTGGTGTGCGGAGTGCGCTCAACAGCTCAGGTGAACACCGTGCCTGTCCAGGTGGTGGTGTTCAGAGCGTAGGTGCTGCTGACAGTTGAGTGTCCCGTGTCGGTTCCGATCTGGGTACAGGCCTAGGTTGCGCCGGTTTTCGTCTTGATCGTATCTTTGGTCCCAACCAGGGACCAGAGGTTTCGTA
The DNA here is from genome assembly GCA_018667995.1 of Candidatus Latescibacterota bacterium. Classification (GTDB taxonomy): domain Bacteria; phylum JAAXHH01; class JAAXHH01; order JAAXHH01; family JABIQT01; genus JABIQT01. Next base: position 69 of record JABIQT010000768.1, on the reverse strand, counting down.
CGCGACCAAACTCCACCATATAATCTCAACATGTGTATTGGCGTCAGAGGCCAGTTTATTTATCCCGGT